>NZ_JBEXLL010000039.1:0-61696 GCF_040609955.1 Nocardia sp. NPDC004568 | reverse complement strand
CCACGTACCGCGCGCATATCTCAATCAGCAGCCAGGGCACCCCGGAGGGTCGGACGGCCACTCCTGAGAAGCCACAACAGGCAAGAAACCATAAGCCACATCCGACCCTCCTGGGCCGATTAACAACTTACGGAGAGAACCATGATCCGCACCCTGCGTACCGCAGCCCTCGCCGTCGGAGCCCTCGCGATCGGCTTCTACCTCTGGCACGGCCAGACCTACGAACCCACCAGCGTCTACGAACCGGCCGCCATGGCCTGGCTCAACGGGTTCCTGGCCCTACCGATCATCGCGTCCACCCTGGTCGTCATGGTCTTCGCGTTCACCGGCGCGGGGATCGTCACCGCGCTCACCGGCCGCAACACCGGCGAGTTCCGGGACGCGCCCTTGGGTCTGGGCACCGTGCGATCGTTCACCCACACCGGGGTCACCCTGAACGACCAGCCGCAGCTCCGGATCGAGTTCAGCGTCGAGGGTGCCCAGGGCGAACGATTCGACGCCACAGCGAAAACGGTGGTCCCCCTCACCGAACTCGCGCTGCTGGCACCCGGTGTGGTGCTGCCCGTCCGTTACCGTCCGGACCGGCCCGGCATCGTCGAATTGGACCTGTCCGGCGACAGCGCCGCAGCGCAGCGGGTGATGAACGACTCCTTGATCCGCAAGGGGTTCACCACTCGGGCGAAGATCGATATCGCCGCGCGCGGTATCGCGGCGCAGGCAGTGGTGCAGTCGCTCACCGTCCCGGGAGAGATCCGCGACGGATACTCCAGAGTCGCGGTGGGACTGGTGGTCACCCGCCCGGACGGCAGCACCTTCAGCACCTGCTCCGAGAAGTTCCTGCCGCCGACCGCGATCGGGAACGTGCAGGTGGGCCGCATCGTCACAGCGCACTACCTGCCCGAGAACGAGAAGGAGGTCGTACTGTCCATCCCGGTCAACGCGTGACCCCGACGCGGGCTCGGTGGAGACATCTCGGCATGAAACACGCCGCCCTACGCCGTGATAGCCGGCAATTTTACCGATACGCATCCTGCCGAGGTGCTCTAGAGTCAGCCCACGGGTCGTGACTATCATTGGCCCAATGGGCCCATGATGCAGCACTGCACAGGTTCCCGAGTAGGTCGATCCGAAGCGGCAGATGATATATCCATACCGAACATCCCGGCAGGTAAAACCATCGGGTGCCGAATTCGAGGCGCCCGTCGCCGCCCTCCCGGCGCACCGAAACACCGTCCTGATAGGCGAACTTCCGTATGCCGTGACTGCGGATACCACACAAACAACGTGATCCCGGATCTGCCGTGCCGGAGTGGTTGAGAGGATTTCAAGAGTTCTCCGACAGGTTGCTGAAGGTCTCGAGGGATGTTCGGGACCTACACAAGGATCCCCTGAACAAGCACGCGACAACTATTCGCGGCGCGAATAACGCCATATGGGCCGGCGCTGATGCCGATGGAGCCGCTCAGTTCGGCGCCACAGCGTCCGGTGTCGCGCCGCCCGAGATGGCGGGCCGGGCAGATGAGCTGCTGCGAAACATCTACGGGAACCGATTTCACACAAGCGGTTCACCGGCGACACGGGCGAATGCCGATTCGTTGATTTCGGCGCCGGAAGGCTGGCACCGCGTTGTTGCAAGTAATATGAAAGAGGAACCACACGGAGGGCTCTGGCTCGGTGACGGCAGCCTGCTGGACTTAGGTCATCCGGCTCACTCCGCCAAAAGCCCCGACGAGCCGCTGCCGCACCGTACCGACGGTATGACCTGGGGCGAGGTGCCCGGCGCATACGCAGTAAAGTACCGAGCCCTCTTGGTGGGTAATACCAGATATTCCCGGCCCGGCACCGCATCGCACGAATTCACTCACGCGTTCGATCACGCTGTCGGGTCCCCGAGCAGTGGGTCAGATTTCGCCGAGGTTTACGCCCAGGTGAAGCCCCTGATCGAACACGAAGTTCCGCCGCACATTTGGACCCTCCCGGACGGCGGCAAACGGGAGATCTTCGCTGAGGGAGGCGCCTGGCTCAACCAGAACAGACGCATCCTTTTCGGCGATGCCGACCACACGATTCAACCCACATTTTTCAACTCGGCCGCTGCGGGTCACCATATGAAAGAATATTTCCAGCATCTGGAGTCCAACCTCCAGCGGTTGATGATCCTGTGACCAGCGTAAGCGTCTCGCAGCCCGATTGCCGGGTCGACGGATCTCGGAGGAGATCCCGCGCCCGTTCGCGCCCGCGTTCCGGATCCGGTTCGGTGCACCGTAAACCTCTCGGAGAATCTGAGTGCCCCAAGCAGCATCGGGTTCGCCGGGCGGGTCGGCGACAGGGACCGAGGTCGAGTGGTGGTCAACTCGATATGCGCTCGCCCCCGCACCCTCTCGCATACCGGCTACCCGGCCCACCAACGACCGAACCCGCGTGAACGCCGGCGGCCGCCTGTAACGACTCCATTCGCCGGATCAGAATTCCAGTTCGGCCCAAGGGATATGAACGGGGAATGGGTGATCTATCTCGATCGCCCCGGTATTCGTAGGCGCCCATTCATCGGCGAGGAGGTAATTGGCTCGGTACAGTGGCCGTATGCCGTCGTGTATCTGTCCCGGTGCGGTTTCGAGCACGAAGGCACGGACGGTGGCGATGCGACGCGGGCTGCGCGCCAAATGGACTTCCCAATACCAGGGGATGCCGTTGGTAGCGTAGCGGGCCTTCTTCGCTTCGATATCGGTTTGCGTATTCGAGGGGGACAGCACTTCCCCGGCCATCAGGACATCCCTCGCGCGGATGTCCTGAAACTCGTCCGGTAGACAGCGATATATCAGGAAGTCGGGAGTGACGAAATCCGATTTGCCGACGGAGCCCAGGAAGATATTCGTTTCGGTGGAAACCCGCCAGCAGCGTTCCGGCCGCTGTGCCATGGTGGCGCGAGCACAGCGGCGGAGAGCGGCCCACAACAGGTTCGTGTACTCCTGATGCTCGGCCGGTCCGCGCCGAACCCACACCACCCGACCCTCCCAGAGCTCGATCTGGGCGGCGATCTCTTCCGGGAGGCGTTCCAGTTCCTCCCATGTGAGGCATTCGGGCAGGTCAGGCCGTTCGATCTCCGGCATGGACATGCTACTCATGCTACCCGGTGTCGAATGTCGAACGCCGCGATTACAACACAGCCACCGCGTCGATGAACCGGTCCAGTTCGTCGCGGCTGACGAAACAGTGCGGCGAAGCGCGCACCACCGCGTCCAGCCCGCGGGCCGACATATCGAGCAGCGTGGATCCACGATGGCTGACCGTCACCGTGATGTCCTTGCCCAGCAGGCGGTCGCGGACCTCCACCGGCGCCGTACCGGCCACCGTGAACGAGACGATGCCGCTGTGTTCCACCCCGAGGTCTCGGACCGTCACCCCGGCCAGGTCGCCGAGCGCGCCCCGCAGGTACTCGGCGCTCTCGGCGATCGCCGAGTACACCTGCTCCGGGCCGAGTTCCAGCAGGTAACGCACCGCCGCGCCCAGCCCGAGCCGAGCCGCCACGTCGTGTTCCCAGAACTCGAACCGCGAGGCGTCCGGAGCCATCCGATATTCCTGGGGAGCGGTCCACCGGGCGCTGTGCAGATCGAGCCGGCCCGGTTCCATCGCGGCCGCCAGCTCCGGCCGCAGGTAGAGGAACCCGGTGCCGCGGGGGCCGCGCAACCATTTGCGGCCGGTGGCCGATAGTGCGTCCACGTCCAATTCGGCGACGTCCAGCGGCAGCTGACCGGCGGACTGGCAGGCGTCGAGCAGGACCAGCGCGCCCGCCTCGCGAGCGATCCGCGCCGCGGCGGCCACCGGGTTCACCAGCCCGCCGTTGGTGGGCACGTGCAGTAGCGAGACCAGTCGAACCCGTTCGTCCATCATCGCGGCCAGGGCGTCGAGGTCGATGCGGCCCACCTCGTCACTGGGGATCTGTTCCACCCGGGCGCCGGTGGCCCGCGCGCGTTGCAGGGCGGCGATGGCATTGCTGGCGTAGTCGGCGCCGGAGAGCAGGATCCGGTCGCCGGGATGTAGCGGGACAGCGTAGAAGAAGTCCGTCCAGCCGCGGGTGGCGCTGTCGCTGAGGGCGATGGTGTCGGGGGTGGTGTTCAGCAGGGTCGCTATCGCGTCCTTGACCCCGGCCAGGTCGGCGAGGCGTTCGTTGGCGGCCCGGTATCCGCCGATCTCGGCCTCCCGCCGCAGATGGCCGATCACGGTCTCGGTCACCACCCGCGGCGGTAACGAGGATCCCGCGCTGTCCAGGAAAACGGCCCCGGCCCCCACGCCGGGCGTATCGTCGCGTACTCGCTGCTCATCGACCATGCCCACGAGCCTATGCCGGATCCGTGACCCGTTCGCGGCGCAAACGTGTCCGTCCCCGTCGCTACTCTGGATTCCACGCGAGGCCCGACCGGCCCTCCGGCCCGGCCGGTGCCCCGCCGTCGATCGGAGACGAACCGACAATCGAACACCCGCTCGGGCAACACCCGGCCGAACACGAGATACGAACCGGCGAGAAGCCGCACGGAGGTTGGTATGGCGGTCACGCTCGAACATCCGGAATCGACCAGCGACCTACCAGCGCACCCGGCCCTGTCCAGCCGCGCGGCGGCCGAAGCGTATATCGGGGGCGTCTGTTTCAAAGTGGGCCCGCCCGGGCTCGTCGGCGCCGAACTCGAATGGTTCACCGTCTGCCGTACCGGTCGTACGGCACGCCGCGGCGCACGACAGCCGGCCCCGGACGACACCCACCATCTGCTGGCCGGACCCCGGCCCACGACCGAACTACTGGCCCAGGCCCTGGGCCCCTACGCACCCCGCGCCATCGCGCCCGATTCCCCCGCCCGCCCGTTACCCGGCGGCAGCCTGGTCACCATCGAACCCGGCGGGCAGATCGAACTCTCCAGCATCGCCGTCTCCGACGCCGCCGACCTGTGTGCCCGGCTCCGCGCCGACGAACAGCGGCTGCGCGAACTGCTCGCCACCCGGTCCATCCGGATGGTCGCCGCCGCCGCCGATCCGGCCCGCACCCCCCGCTGTCAGCTGGGGCTCCCGCGGTACCAGGCGATGGAGAACTATTTCACCCGCATCGGCCCCTACGGCCGGCTGATGATGAGCAATACGGCGGCAGCCCAGGTCAGCGTGGATATCGGCGCCGACCACGCCGACCTCACCGCCCGCTGGACCGCCCTGCACGCCGTCGGCCCGGCCCTGATCGCCGCGTTCGCGTGCTCGCCGGCGCTGCGCGGGGCACCCACCGGGGAGTGGGCCTCCCAGCGCATGCGTACCTGGCTGCATCTGGATCCGGCCCGGGCCTGCCCACCCGTCGCGGACTGGCGCGATCCGGTCGCCGGCTATGCCCGCTGGGCGCTGGACGCCCCGCTGCTGTGTGTCCGCCGGCCCGAGCCGGCCGGACGGGTCGCCTGGGCGGCGCCGCCGGACGTGACCTTCGGCGACTGGTTGTCCGGCGCCCTGGACGAGGTGATCGGCCGCCGCCCCGATATCGGCGACCTCGAATATCACCTGACCACGCTGTTCCCGCCGGTACGGCCCGCCGGATATTTCGAGGTCCGCTATCTCGACGCCCAGCCCGGTGACGGCTGGACGGTCCCGATCACTGTCGTCGACGCCCTGCTGTCCACTCCGGCCGCGGTCGCGGACGCGACGGCCGCGGCGGGCACGACGGCCGGACGCTGGCACGACGCCGCCCGGCACGGTCTCGCGGAGCCGGAGTTACGGGCAGCGGCCGTCGCCGTGCTGGAGGCCGCCGCCGCCCACAGTTCCCGTCCGGAACCCCGGCTGCCCGCCGCGATCCGCCGGTGCGCCGCCGGGCGGCCACCACAGGACGAGACCGGCCGTGGTGCGCCGGCGCGTCCCACCGACCCCACCGATCCCCCGTCGACGAGCGGAGCAGCATCGTGACCCTCACCCGGCCGAACGCCGACCTCATCGAGACCGAGCGCCTGCGCGAGCGCATCGCGGCCACCCTCATCCGGGCCAGGCGGCGGACCACCGCGCTCACCGATTGCGTGGACGAAGCCGAACTGCGCGCCCAGCATTCACCACTGATGAGCCCGCTGGTCTGGGATCTGGCCCATATCGGCAGCCAGGAAGAACTGTGGCTGGTCCGTGATGTCGGCGGCCGGGATCCGGTGCGCCCCGATATCGACGAACTGTACGACGCGTTCAAGCACGCGCGCCCGAACCGGCCGCAGCTGCCGCTGCTGGGTCCCCACGAGGCCCGCGGCTATGTCGGCACGGTCCGCGACAAGGTGTGGGACGTGCTGGATCGCACCCCGCTCCAGGGCAACCAGCTGCTCGCGGGCGGTTTCGCCTTCGGGATGATCGCCCAGCACGAACAGCAGCACGACGAGACCATGCTCGCCACACACCAGCTGCGCACCGGCGCGCCGGCCCTGACCGCCCCGGCCCCACCCGCCGCGCGCACGGTCGTCGGTGGTGAGGTGGTGATCCCGGCCGGTGAGTTCGTGATGGGCACCTCCACCGACCCGTGGGCGCTGGACAACGAACGGCCGGCGCATCCGGTGCACGTGCCCACGTTCGCGATCGACGCGGCGCCCATCAGCAACGCGCAGTATCTCGCGTTCGTCGCCGACGGCGGTTACGAGCGGCGAGAGCTGTGGTCCGAGCGCGGCTGGGCGCATCGGCACGAGGCCGGGCTCACCGCGCCCCAGTTCTGGGAACGCGATACCGACGGCCGGTGGTGGCGACGGGTGTTCGGGGTCCTGCGCCCGCTACGCCCCGAACAGCCGGTGGCGCACGTGTGCTGGTTCGAGGCCGAGGCCTACGCGAACTGGGCCGGTAAGCGGCTGCCCACCGAGGCGGAATGGGAGAAGGCCGCCCGCTACGACCCGGATACCGGACGCACCCGCGCCTACCCGTGGGGCGATGCGGAGCCGGATTCCACTCACGCCAATCTCGGCCAGCGGCATCTGGAGCCGGCCGATATCGGCGCCTATCCCGCGGGCGCCTCACCGGCCGGAGTGCACCAGCTGATCGGTGATGTCTGGGAATGGACCTCCTCGGGTTTCCATCCCTACCCCGGCTTCCGCGCCTTCCCGTACCGGGAGTACTCCGAGGTGTTCTTCGGCGGCGACTACCGGGTGCTGCGCGGCGGCTCCTTCGGTACCGATCCGGTCGCCTGCCGCGGCACCTTCCGCAACTGGGATCATCCGATCCGCCGCCAGATCTTCTCCGGTTTCCGGCTGGCCCGCACCCTGGGCCCGGAAGAGGCCTGATGTGCCGGCATATCGGCTATGTGGGCACACCGGTGCCGGTGGGCGAGGTGCTGACCCGCGGCCCGCATTCGCTGCGCACCCAGGCCTGGGCCCCCCGTGAGATGCGCGGCGGCGGCACGATCAACGCCGACGGCTTCGGGGTCGCGTGGTGGGGGCCGGGCGCGGCGTCGGTGACCCGCTACCGCAATGCCGACCCCATCTGGACCGATCCCGCGGTGGACGAGGTACTACCGCAGCTGACCTCGCACGCGGTCCTCGGCTCGGTCCGCTCGGCCACGGTCGGCATGCCGGTGGAACGCGCGGCGTGCGCGCCGTTCCTCTGGGAGAACTGGGCGTTCAGCCACAACGGAGTGGTGCCGGAATGGCGTTCGGTGCTCACCGCGGTGTTGTCCGATCTCGATGTGGCCGCGACCCGGGCCGGGATGACCCGCCGCTACGAGACCAGCCATCTCCTCGAGGCCGAGGCGCTGACCGATTCCGCCGCGCTGTGGGTGCTGCTGCGCCGATTGCTCGACCCCGAACCCCCGGCCGGCCTGGCCGAAACCCCCGCCACAGCACTGCGTCTGCTGGTCACCGGCGTCCTGCACCACGCGCCCGACGCCCGGGTGAACCTGTTGCTCGGCAATGGCACGGCGCTGTGGGCCACCACCTGCTACCACTCGCTGTACGCGCTGATCGGCGACGAGTTCGCCGTGCTGTCCTCCGAACCCTACGACGACGACACCCGGTGGCAGCAGTTGCCGGACCGGAGTCTCGTCTGTGCCGAACCCGGCGAGCTGAGTGTCGAAACCCTCGACCTCGGCCGCTCCACCGCGACCGAAAGCCTGCCGTTATGACCCAGCCCATCGTGGAAGTCCATCTCACCGACGCCGACCTGACCGAGGCGCTGCGCGCCGACGCGCGCCGCGGCCTCACCGACAGACCGAAATGGCTGCCACCGAAATGGTTCTACGATGCGCGCGGCAGTGAACTGTTCGAGCAGATCACCGCGCTGCCCGAGTACTACCCGACCCGCACCGAGCGCGCGCTGCTGGAATCGGTCGCCCCGGCGATAGCCCGCACCGCGCAGGCGGAGGTCCTGGTCGAACTGGGGTCGGGGTCGGCGGCCAAGACCCGGATCCTGCTCAATGCCCTCACCTCGGAGGGTCCACTGAAAACCTATGTCCCGCAGGATGTCTCGGCCGCCGCGCTCCGGGCTTCGGCGGACGAGGTGGCCGCGGAGTTTCCCGGCCTGGCGGTGCACGGGGTGGTCAGTGATTTCACCGACACCCTGGGTACGCTGCCGCGCGGCGGGCGCCGCATGATCGCGTTCCTGGGCGGGACCCTCGGCAATATGGTTCCCGCCGAACGCGCCGAATTCCTCACCGGTGTCCACGATGTCCTCGAACCGGGCGAACAACTGCTGCTGGGTGCCGGGCTGGTGGTGGAGCCGGAAACCATGGTCCCCGCCTACGACGACGCCGCCGGTATCACCGCGGAATTCAATCGCAATGTGCTGCGGGTCCTCAATTCCCGGCTGCGCGCCGATTTCGATCCGGCGGCCTTCCGTCATATCGCGCACTGGGATGCCGACAACGAATGGATCGAGATGCGGCTGGAAGCCACCCGGGACATGGAGGTGACGGTCGCCGATCCAGGTTTTACGGCGCGTTTCACCCGGGGCGAGCAGATACGCACCGAGATCTCCGCGAAGTTCCGGCTGCCCGCGCTCGACGGCGAACTGCGCGCCGCCGGTTTCGCCACCGAACACGCGTGGACCGACCCCGACAACCGTTTTGCCCTCGTTCTGGCTGCCCGCATCTGAGACCGGATGATCAATTCAAACATCACCAGAGCTCAGTGCAGCTGGTTCTGCGCGGCTTCAGCCCTACCTGCACAGGGCGGTCAAGCGGTCGGACTCCCGCCCCTGCACAAGGTGGATGGTCCACTTCCCCGTCGGGCCGCGCGTCGGTTCTGAAGCGATTCAGCCCAGATCCCGTCTTCGGCCAGTCCGACGGCGGGGATCGATCGCAGCGCTGCTGGCCATGCTGACCACGGCATGTACCTTCCTGCAGAGACGGGAAAGTGCTATCATGACCCTGCAGACCCCCCCACACCTGTGGATAAGGGGGTCTAGCTGTTTCCGGGGTGTCTACAGTTCCTGAGGTTCACGCCGAGGATCACGTTCGGCCATATAATCGCTGTACCACCGGGCGGCGAACTGGTTCTTCGGATGTTGATCGAGCTTCGCGGAGGCCGACCACGCAACGAGATCGGCCATCTGTACCAGCTGCGAGCCGGACGAATCGATGTGGATGGCGTCTTCGATCACACGGCGATTCGCCAACGCGAGACCGCGATGAGTCGTTCGGTACGAACTGTCACTGCCGTCCCCGTCCATGAAGATCAGGCCCAACGAGTCGCGGGCTGCCAGTTCGAGTTCGAAACGCGCGACCAGATCGGCGTAGAGATCTCGTTTGGTCGACATCAACTCTTTCGGCTTTCCTCTGCGGTAAACCGAGCCGACAATCAGCCCCTCGGTGCAACGAAGCGTCTCCAGGCAATCGCCCGCCACCTCCCGGCCGAAGTCCTTCCAATACTCATGGCCATCGTGTATGTGCCGGTCCGGGATCCTCTTGGAGATTCGGCCACGGCCGTTCACGTACTCGGTGGTGTGAAGCTCTTTGGTGACCGGTACCCCGAACTCCCGCCAGAGTGCTTTGCGGGTATCCAACCATGCGCGTAGTACCGATCGCCAGTGGTCAGGGCGAAACTCGATCCATCCGTAGACAGCCAGTCCGGACTGGGGATGGCCGGAGTCATCGACGTAGATCATACGATCGAGATGGGGTGGCATGGCTCGATCATCAACTATCGCAGGCGAGTTCGGCATGGGAGGTAGGAATCCTCATGATGACGGCGAGACGAGCCGCTCGGCTTCATGGTCTTGTTCCGCCAGAGGAGACACCCCGAAGCGCGGCCGCCGAGCATGTGGGGCGTTCACCGAGCTCAGTGCAGCTGGTTCTGCGCGGCTTCCAGCCCCACCCGTAGCAGCAGTTCGACGGCGTCGGCGGCCTGTTCCACCACCGTCGGGAGCTCTTTGCGCTCGACCGACGAAAAGGGTTTCAGTACGTAATCGGCCGGGTCCTGCCGGCCCGGCGGGCGCCCGATACCGATCCGGGTCCGCAGATAATCCTTGCTGGTGAGGGCGCCGGACACCGACCGCAGGCCGTTGTGCCCGCCCTCACCGCCGCCGCGTTTGAGCCGGATCTCACCGAACGGTATATCCAGCTCGTCGTGGATCACCACGACCTCGGTGGGCGGGACCGAGAAGAACCGGGCCAGCGCCGCCACCGGCCGGCCGGACAGGTTCATGTACGACCGCGGTTTCGCGATCAGTACCTGACGTCCGTCCAGTCGGGCCTGCAGCAGATCGGCGCCCGATTTCTTGTGGGCGGTGAACCGGCCGCCGACCCGCTGCGCGAGCGAGTCGGCGACCAGGAAGCCCACATTGTGCCGGGTGCGCTCATAGGCGGGACCCGGATTACCCAGGCCGACGACGAGCGCCGGCGCGGTATCGGCCATCGAGAGGGGGCCGGGTTCTTTATTCGGCGCTCTCGCCCTCGGCGGCCGCGGCCTCGGGCTCCGGCTCGGCGGCGCGGGGCTCGACGATGTTCACGATGAGGGCATCGGGATCGCCGGCCAGGCTGACGCCCTTGGGCAGCGCGATGGCGCCCGCGGTGATCTGGGTGCCGACCTCGGCGCCGGCGATGGAGACCTCGATCGACTCGGGAAGGTTGAGGGCCTCGGCCGATACCGAGATCGTGGTGGCCTCCTGGGTGACCAGGGTGCCCGGGCCGGCCTCACCGGTGAGGGTGACCGGCACATCGGCGGTGACCTCTTCGCCGCGCTGGACGATCAGCAGGTCGGCGTGCTCGATGTAGCGGTGGATGGGGTGCACCACGACCGACTTGGTCAGCGCGAGCTGCTTCTTGCCCTCGATGTTCAGATTCAGCACCGCGTTGCTGCCGTGCTGGCGCAGGATGGCCGCGAAGGACAGCGCGTCCAGTGACAGGTGCTGGGGGTCCGACTGGTGCCCGTACAGCACGGCGGGCACGTTGCCCGCGCGGCGGGTACGGCGCGCTGCGCCCTTGCCGAACTCGGTGCGGATCTTCGCTTCGAGAAGGTTGACGTCGGACATGACTGGATAACTCCTACGGCTCTACCGGGCTGGTGGGCGGTGCCAGGGTAATCGCGCCCCTGGTCGGTTGGTCTGCTCGTCAGGCGAGGACCGATCGGAGGCGGCCGGAAGCCGCGCCGCGTCGATCACGGTGCCGCAGAAATGCGAACCCTCGCCGAGACAACCCGAATACTGTAACTCAGTCACCGCATAACTCCTGAATCGGGTAGGGGGCGGCACGTCGACGCCTGGTCAGCACCGTCACGTAGCCTGGACAGGTTGTCCCGATCGTCCGAAAGGTTGTTTCCGTTGACCGCCTCCACCGAGGGCTCCGTCGCACCCGCTGCGCGCGGATTGGCCGCCGAGGTGTCGCGGCGCCGCACTTTCGCCGTGATCTCCCATCCCGACGCGGGTAAATCGACGCTCACCGAAGCTCTCGCGCTGCACGCGCGCAAGATCGCCGAAGCGGGCGCCATCCATGGCAAGGCCGGACGTAAATCGACGGTATCGGACTGGATGGAGATGGAGAAGGCGCGCGGTATCTCGGTGAGCTCCACCGCGCTGCAGTTCAACTACCGGGCCGCCGGCTCCGAGATCGACAATGTGATCAATCTCGTGGATACCCCCGGCCACTCCGATTTCTCCGAGGACACCTACCGCGTGCTGACCGCGGTCGACGCCGCGGTGATGCTGATCGATGCCGCCAAGGGCCTGGAACCGCAGACATTGAAACTGTTCCAGGTGTGTCGGCACCGCGGTATCCCGGTGATCACCGTCATCAACAAATGGGACCGGCCGGGCCGCGCCCCGTTGGAACTGCTCGACGAGATCGACGAGCGGATCGGCCTCACGCCGACGCCGCTGTTCCTCCCGGTCGGTATCGCCGGCGATTTCCGCGGCCTGCTGCGGCGCGGGCCCGACGGCGTCCCCGCCGAATACATCCATTTCACCCGGACCGCCGGCGGCGCGACCATCGCGCCCGAGGAGTCGCTGACCCCCGAGGCCGCCGAGGCCCGGGAAGGCGAGCCGTGGAGTACCGCCGCGGAGGAGAGCGAACTGCTCTCGGCCACCGGCCAGGACCACGACCAGGAACTCTTCCTCGCCGGGCAGACCTCCCCGGTGATCTACGCCTCGGCCATGCTCAACTTCGGTGTCCGGCAGCTGCTGGAAACCCTGGTGGCGCTCGCGCCCGCGCCCGGCTCCCGGGCCGCGGTGGACGGCACGTCGCGCCGACCCGCGGACCCGTTCAGCGCGGTGGTGTTCAAGGTGCAGGCCGGGATGGATACCGCCCACCGCGACCGGCTGGCGTTCATGCGGATCGTGTCCGGCGAGTTCGAACGCGGCATGGTCGTCACCCACGCCCAGACCGGTCGTCCGTTCGCGACCAAGTACGCGCTCACCGTGTTCGGCCGGGAACGCGCCACCGTGGACACCGCCTATCCCGGTGACGTGGTGGGCCTGGTGAACGCGACCGCGCTGGCCCCCGGGCACACGCTGTTCGTGGACAAGAAGGTCGAGTTCCCGCCCATCCCGTCGTTCGCGCCGGAACATTTCGCCGCGCTGCGGGCGCAGAGCGCGGGCAAGTACAAGCAGTTCCGCAAGGCCATCGACCAGCTCGATTCCGAGGGTGTGGTGCAGGTCCTGCGCAATGATTCACGCGGCGACGCCTCGCCGGTCCTCGCGGCGGTCGGCCCCATGCAGTTCGAGGTGGTCACGGCGCGTATGCAGGGCGAGTTCGGCGTCGAGACCCAGCTCGACCACCTCGCCTATACGATCGCCCGGCGCACCGACGCCGAATCGGCGTCCGAACTCGACCGCCAGCGCGGTGTGGAGGTGTTCACCCGCAGCGACGGGGCGATCCTGGCCGTGTTCAGCGATAAGTGGCGGTTGCAGTACATCCAGAAGGAGATGCCCGACCTCACCCTCGAACCGCTGGTCGCCGCCGCGGACTGAGCCGGCTCAACCGGCCGCCCGGTCCTCCGGCCCCGGATATTCGCGGTCGGTGTCGATCTCTCCGTTCCCCGCCGGCGCGCTGGCCTGCGGATAGTCGCGCGGGACACGCTCGACTTCTTCGACACCGGAGGCCTGCTGGATCAGCCCCCACCGGTTGGCGGTCAGCCGCAGGCTGGGCAGATCACCCAGTGAGAGCACCACCTCGTAGGTCCGTTCGTAACCGGTATGCGCGATCCGCCAGCAGCCGTCGTCACAACGGACGTATCGGTCGTTGTAGTAGGCGGAACCGCGCATCAGCATATTGTTCTCCGGAATCAGCGCGGTATCGGACAGATACCAGATTCCGGTCGCGCGGTCCCCGTCGACATCGATCTCGGGGTGATCGCAATGATGTTCGGTGATGACGTGCGGCCCGAGTGTATTGCGGAGAAATGTGAGGAATGCTTCCCGGGATTCGAACTGCAGATATTCGCTGTAGGTGGCCGTGGCCTCCGGGATCAGCGTATCCGCGAGGTCGTCCCAGAGTTTGGTGTCCAAGGTGCGCAGGTATCGGTATTTCAGGCGGTGTATCGCCAGCATGTCGTCGGTCGCCACAGCGGTCACCCCAGGTCCTTCACCGGGCCGCATCGGCCCCATCGTCAGCGGCACGTCCCCTTCGGGCTCGAGCCGCGGGGGCAGCGAGACGTCGAGCCCGGCCCCCAACGCGGCCGCCAGTGCGGCGCCGGAGAAGGCCATGGTCTCGCTGCTCTGGCCCGGCCGCCGCGGAAAACCACCCGGGCGCGGCCCGGGATCGTTGCGCTCTTCGCCCTGGTCCATCTCTCCACCATCCCACCTGAAATGGACAATTTGGGAGGTAATTCAGATCTGTATCGGATTGCTATCCTGCGTCGGCGATATCACGGACCGTGGGCACAGATCACCGATTACGAAAGGGACCCGGCAGATCCGCCGGGGGGCCTGTTCCGGCCGATATCAGGGCCGTTCACCGTTGCCGATGGTGAAGCAGGTCCGGCAGAAATCCTCTCCGAACTCGGTCAGACGCAAACTTTTGCGGACAATTTTCGGTGCGCGGCCCGCTTTTTTCAGTGCGGCCTCCACGATCGGCTGGACCTCCAGCACCATATAGCGGCTCAGCACCACCGGATCCTCGGAATTATGGGTCAGGCCCAACCGGCTCAGGTTGATCAGGTACGAGCGCGCGCGATCCATGTACCGCACCCCGGCCTGCTCCGGTACCGAGGTCAACCCCCCGGCGATCAACTCCGATCCGATACCCAGCGGACGGTTGGTGCGCACATCGACCGTCGGCTGCGGCCCGTTGAGGGCCATGTAGCGCAGGATGCGGGCCTCGTCGGGCGCCAGTTCGTCCAGGATCCGGTCATAGGCCGGATGCACCTCTTCGGTGAAGTACACATCCGCCGACCGGGCCAGCAGGGCGTCCCCGCGCCGGCGCAGTTCGGCGACGCTGGCCGAGCGCAGATAGGAACCGACCGCCACGGTCTGCTGGGGCGGGGTCTGCCCGGTGGGGACGTAGCTGACGATCTCGCGCACCGACCCCTCGGTGACGCCGAGGGCACTGCGCGCGATGGAGCGCAGCGCGTTACCGGTCCGCTCGGCGATCTCGGCCGAGGATTCCCCGTCCAGGGCGGCCTGGGTGATCTCCCGCGTCACCTCGTAGGAGGTGTTGACCGCCCACTGGCCGCCGCGCACCACACCGCCCGCCGCCAGACCGGCCGCCCGGAACACCCCGCGGATGAGACGGGCCTCGTTGCTGATCTGCCGCTGTTCGACGTCGGCGCTGCGTTCCACACTCGACGGAGGCCGGCGTTCGACATCCGAGGCGGGAGCGCCTCTACCGTTCGGCGACGGCGGGCGCGCGATGCCCGATACCCGCACGGCACCCGGCGGCCCGCTGCGCTGCACGGCACGGGAACCGGTCCGGGGGATCTCCTGTCCGGTCCTGTCGTCTGCCACGTCTACTCCGATATCGCCAGATGAACGAATCCGCTCACCGATTATTGCCCATTCGCCGCGATCACTCGCCGCCGGACCATGAATCCGGCTCTCGTCTGGGACACTGATGTGCCGGGCCCGAACGCGCTACCGCCGGGACGTCCGCCGCAGCGCGGTCGCATCCGGTGGTAGTGCTAATTTGAGGATCCCGGTGAGGCGGCGATCACCGGAGCAGGAGGGTGTGTCGTGTTGGAGAGTGTATTCGGGGTGCACCCGACGATCCTCCTGGAATTGCTGACCATTCCGCTGTTCACCGGGGTCATCGGTTACGTCACCAACTGGACCGGTGTGCTGATGCTGTTCCGGCCGATCGCATTCCACGGTGTCCGGGTACCCGGCCTGCGGTATCTGTACCCGTACCTGCCCAAGCGGATCCAGATCCTGCCGCTGCTCAGCCACGACGGCCGCTTCGGCTGGCAGGGCATCGTCCCCTCACGCGCCGACAAGATGGCCAGTATCGCCGTGGACAAGGGACTTTCGAAACTGGGCAGTGTCACCGACTTCTACCGGGAACTGGAGCCCGACGCCCTCGCCGAGCATCTGGCGGGGACGGCCGAGACACAGATCCGCGATATCGTGGAGTCGATCCTGCGCCGCGAACATCCGCAACTCTGGTACAATCTGCCCACCCAGGTCCGGGAGGCAGTACACGAAAGAGTACGCCGGCAACTGCCGGATATTCTGCGCGAACTCACCACCGAACTCGGCGCCAACATCGATCAACTGCTCGATGTCAAACAGATGGTCATTCGTTATTTCCAGGCCCGGCCGCAACTGCTCAATCAGTTGTTCCAGGTGCTCGGCGCCAAGGAGCTGCGGTTCATGCAGAATTTCGGCCTCTACTTCGGCGCCCCGATGGGCGTGGTGCTGGTGGCGATACTGCATCTCACCGGCTGGTCCACCCTGGCGGTGCTGCCGATCGGCGGGGTGATCATCGGCTGGGTCGTCAACTGGGTCGGCCTGAACATGATCTTCGCGCCCGCCGAACCGAAATGGTGGTGCCCGTGGCGGCAGGGCCTGCTGATCAAACGCCAGAACGAGATCACGACCGGATACGCCGAACTGGTCTCGACCCAGGTGATGACGGTGGCCAATATCGGGGACGAACTGCTGAACGGCCCGAAATCCGACCGCACCCTGCAAATGCTGGAGGACACCCTGCGGCCCGCCGCCGACCGGGCACTGGGGCCCGCCCGCGGGGCGGTGAAACTGGTACTCGGCAGCCGTGACTACCGGACCCTGACCGAGACGCTGACCTCTGAGGCCATGGCCATCGCGCCGCTGGCCTTCGCCGACGAGGACTTCAATATGCGGCAGGGCAAACAGATCGGCGCCTATATCTCCAAGCAGATGTCCGAACTGTCGCCCAACGATTTCGTCGATATGCTGCGGGCGGCGATCAAACAGGACGAATGGTTGCTGTTCGTGCACGGCGGCGTGCTCGGACTGTTCGCCGGATACGCGCATATCCTGGTCTTCGGAACGGGGGTGGCGACGACATGGCTGTGAAACGGGAAACGCGGGACAGCGGCGAACCGGAGCGGCGCGACGGTAGCGGCCGGGCCGGGGAGAGCGGGCGGCCCGGTGGCCCCGCCGCGACGGTGCGCGCGGTCAGCGGAGTCGCACGGGTCGCGGCCTCGGCGGTCTCGGGCACCACCCGCTGGGGCGTGCACACCGCTCTCGATATCACCGAGACGGTGGTGCGGGGCAGTATGGCCGGGCTCCCGCCGGCCCAGATCCGTACCGAGGCGGTCGCGCAGGCGCAGGACGCGCTGCGCCGGGCGCTGGGTGTCGCGGCGGCGGAACCGTCGGCTCTCGACAACCCGACCGAACGGTCACTGCGCGAACAGGGGGCCGCGCTGTTGCGCCTGGCCGCCAGCCCCCGCGCCGCCGACGAGGGCCATCCGGCCTTCGCCCGCATACTGGCCGAACTGACTCCCGACGAGGCGCGCATCCTGCGCCTGCTACGCCTCGACGGGCCGCAACCGGCTGTCACGGTCCGCGGCGGGCGCCGCGCCCGGCGTGGCTCACGGAAGGCGGAACAGCGGTCCGGTACGGCCGAGATCGGGGTCAGCATGATCGGCGAGCACGCCGGTTTGCGCCATCCCGACCGGGTCCAGCGCTACCTGGCCAATCTGCGCCGGATCGGACTGATCGAGTTGCTGCCCGAACCGGTGGGCACACCCGAGCGTTATCAACTGCTGGAAGCCCAGGCACCCGCGATCGAATTGCTCGAGCGGGCCGGTGGTCGCGGCAGGCTCCAGCACCGCGGTATCGCGCTCACCCCGTTCGGCGGCGAGTTCGTCCAGGCCAGCCTCCCGATCAGCGGGGAGAGCGGCCCGGCGGCCGAGAACCACTGAACGCCGGGGCACTCATACCTGGTCGGCGAGCTCCATCCAGCGCTCTTCGGCCGTTTCCTTCTGGGCCTGGACATCTTTGAGTTCGGCGCCCAGTGTCATCAGTTTGCCGGGTTCGGTGGCCGCATCGGCCAGCGCCGCGTGCAGGGCCGTCTCCCGCTCGCCCAGTTTGTCGATGGCACGTTCCAGCCGGGTCAGTTCCTTCCGGGCCGCCCGGTAGGACGCGGAATCGGTCTGCGGCGCCGCCGGCTGCGACTGTGTCGTCGCCCGGGTGGGACTGCCGGCCGCGAGTTCCGCGCGGCGGCGCAGGTACTGGGTGATCCCACCGGGCAGGTTGGTGAGCGCGCCGTCGCCGAACAGCGCCCAGGTGGTATCGCAGATCCGCTCGACCAGATAGCGGTCGTGGCTGATCACCACCAGGGTTCCGGCCCAGTTGTCCAGCAGGTCCTCCAGCTGCTGCAGGGTGTCGATATCGAGGTCGTTGGTCGGTTCGTCCAGCAACAGCACATTGGGCTCGGCCATCAGGATGCGCGTGAGTTGCAGGCGGCGCCGCTCGCCCCCGGACAGGTCGCGCACCGGGGTGCGCTGGCGGGCCGGGGTGAAACCGAGCCGTTCGGCGAGTTGCCCGGCGGACAGCTCCAGCGCCTTGCCACCCTCCCCCAGCGTGATGCGCATGGCGATCTGCTGTACCGCCTCGAGCACCCGCATATCGGTGGGCAGATCGTCGAGTTCCTGCCGCAACCAGCCGATCCGCACGGTCTGGCCCTGGATCCGTGTGCCGGACACCGGGTCGATATCACCGGCGAGCGCACGCAACAGCGTGGTCTTGCCCGATCCGTTCACCCCGACCAGACCGACCCGTTCCCCGGGGGCGAGCCGCCAGGTGAGATCGCGGACCAGCTCCCGGCCGTCCGGGGTGGCGAGGGTGGCGTCCTCGAGTTCGATCACCACCCGGCCCAGACGCTTCTTGGCGAATGCGGTGAGCGAGACCGAGTCGCGCGGCGGCGGCACATCGGCGATCAGTGCCTCGGCGGCCTCCACCCGATAGCGCGGTTTGGAGGTACGGGCCTGCGGGCCTCGCCGCAACCAGGCCAGTTCCTTGCGCGCCAGATTGCGGCGGCGGGCCTCGGTCGCGTCGGCCTGACGGGCGCGTTCGGCCCGCGCGAAGATCCAGTCGCCGTAGCCGCCCTCGTAGGTTTCGACCCGGCCGCCCACCACCTCCCAGGTGCGGGTGGCGACCGTGTCCAGGAACCAGCGGTCGTGGGTGACGACGACGAGCGCACTACGCCGGGCCAGCAGGTGTCCGGCCAGCCATTCCACCCCTTCGACGTCGAGATGGTTGGTCGGCTCGTCGAGGACCAGTAGATCCAGCTCTCGCACCAGCGCGGCCGCCAGCGCCACCCGGCGACGTTCGCCGCCGGACAGATTGGTGACGGAGGTGTCCAGACCGAGGTCGGCGATACCGATACCGTCCAGCACCGACCGGATCCGCGGGTCGGCGGCCCATTCGTGTTCGGCGATATCGCCGGTGGGCGCGTCATCGGCCAATCCGGCCAGGACCACCTCGCCGACGGTGGCGCCCTCGGGCAGCACGCCCCGCTGGGTGACCACCGCCATGCGCAGCCCGCCGAGCCGGCTCACCCGGCCGCTGTCGGGCTCCTCGATACCGGTCAGCACCTCCAGCAGCGTGGTTTTGCCGCCGCCGTTGAGGCCCACCACCCCGATCCGGTCGCCGGCGTGCACACCGAGCGAGACACCGTCGAGCAGCGGTGTGATCCCGAAACTCTTGCTGACCTGTTCGAGGTTGATCAGGTTGGACATGGATCCTTCCGCCTCCGGCTGCCGGCCACGCCTCTACGGGGCCCAGCTCAGCCTAATGGTCGCTGTCGGGACCAGCCCATCCGCAGCCCGCGCGGCCGGCGCGAAGACGCAGGTTCACCCGGTACCGCCCAGCCGGTCGCTGCCCATGGAATACCGGAGCGAAGAGCAAGGCACCCCCGACGCCACAGCCGGTCACTACCCATGAAAGATGGGAGCGAAGGGACAGTTCCGCCGACAGGCACGGCCGGTGCAAGGCCCGCCCGGGGCCGCCGGGAAGACAGAGGTACACCCCGGTGGACGCTGCCGGGGCGCGGCCCATCCGCCATCCGCGCACGGTCGGAGCGAGGCGGACGCGCACCCGTCGACCCGCCGGAAGCGGCCCCGAGGTGGCCGGCGGTCCGGTGATCAGGCGCGGCGCGGGCCCGGCCCGGGGTCGGGTGCCGGATGGTGCGGTTCCTCGTGGCCGATCACCCGCGCGCCGGGGACCGGGCCGCTGGCCGTGCGCACGCTGCGGGCCACCCCCGCGCCGGACAGTTCCGCGGCGACCGCCACCGCCGATTCCGCCGATTCGCATAGGAACGCGCAGGTCGGACCGGATCCGGAGACCAGTCCGGCCAGAGCGCCGACCTCCACGCCGGCCCGCAACGTGCGGCGCAGCTCGGGGCGCAGCGAGACGGCGGCCGCCTGCAGATCGTTGCCGAGCAGGGGAGCGAGCTGGTGGGCGTCGCCGGAGGCCAGTGCCTGCATGATCTCCTGAGGCGCGCCGAGCCGGGGCGGTTCGCCCTGGACCCGCAGCCGGTCGAGTTCGGTGAACACCTCGGGCGTGGACAGCCCACCCTTGGCCAGCGCCAGCACCCAGTGGAAGGCGTTGCGGGACAGCACCGGGAGCAGCCGTTCACCGCGCCCGGTGCCCAGCGCGGTGCCACCGTGCAGGGCGAAGGGCACATCGCTGCCCAGTTCGGCGCCCACCGCGGCGAGCTCGTCCCGATTCATCCCCAGTTCCCACAGCTCGTTCAGCCCGACCAGCGCGGCGGCCGCGTCGGCGCTGCCGCCGGCCATACCCCCGGCGACCGGGATGCCCTTGTCGATGGAGATCTCCACCAGTGGCGCGCGTCCGGCCACCTGGGCGAGCCGGACGGCGGCCTTCCACACCAGATTCGTCCGGTCGGTGGGGACTTCGGCGGCGCCCTCCCCGGTGACCCGCAGGGTGAGCGAGTTGGCGGGGGTGATCTCCAGGTCGTCGGCGAGCGACAGGGCCTGGAACACGGTGGTGAGCTCGTGGTAGCCGTCGGCGCGCAGGTCACCCACTCCCAGATGGAGGTTGACCTTCGAAGGAGCCCGCACGGTGACGGGACTGGGCACAACGGACAGCACGATGACCCAGCCTAATAGGCGCAGTTGGCGAAGCCCATCCACAGCCAGCGGACGGCGACGCCGGACCGCCGCCCACCCCCGCGCCGGACCGCGTGGCGGCCGCCCAGATGTCCGCCACCGCCAGATCGGGCTCGCCGTTCGGCGGAACCATGCGATAGTGCATCACCACGTATTCGTCGTCGGCGACCACACGGGCCGGCTCCAGGCGCGACTCGGCGACGGCCGCCCGCGCGATGAATTCGACGAACGCGTCCTTTCCGGAGGGGTTCCCCGGACTGTGTTCGAGGAAGTCGTCGTACAGCGCCGCACGGAGCGGCCCGAGATCACCCGCCGTGAATTCCGCGAAGACGTGCAGGACCAGTTCTTTGTTGCGAAGAGCCACGTTGTCGTTCGTCATACCGCCGAGCGTGGCAAGGGCCGGTCGGGATGTCGATTACACGTGATGTAATGGCGATCGCCGCCCACACGCGGCGATACTGGGCCGGTGAACGGGGAACGACCGGTCGGTGAGTTGCTGCGGGAGTGGCGGCTTCGGCGTGAGTCGAGCCAGCTCGATCTGGCCATCCGAGCGGAGGTGTCGGCCCGGCATATCAGCTTCGTCGAAACCGGTCGCACAGTGCCCAGCCGGCCCATGCTGTTGCATCTGGCCGAACAATTGAACATTCCGCTCCGCGAACGCAACCGGGCGCTGATCGCGGCCGGGCACGCCCCCGAGTTCACCCGCCGCTCCTGGACAGACCCCGCGCTGGGCCAGGCGCGCCGGGCCGTGCAGCGGGTGCTGCGAATGCACGAACCCTTTCCCGCATCGGCCGTCGACCAGCACTGGAATCTGGTGCAGTCCAACGACTGCGTCGACGTGTTCTTCACGGAGATAGAACCCCGATCTGTTCGAACCACCGGTCAATATGATGCGACTCGCGCTACATCCGCGCGGGCTCGCTCCTCGGCTCGGTAACCTCGCACAGGTCCGCGCGTTCCTGTTGCCGCGCCTGGCGCGCCGGGTCACGGCGACCGGGGATCCCGCACTCGCCGCGCTGTACGAGGAACTACGGTCCTACGGTCCGCCGGAGGCCACCGACACCGACCCCGCGGAGATCGCGCTCCCCATCCTGCTTCGCCACGGCGGCGCCGACCTGTCGTTCTTCAGTACGATCACCACTTTCGGCGCGGCGTTCGACATCACCCTCGACGAGGTCGCAGTCGAGGCGTACTTTCCGGGAGACGATCGGACCGACTCCTATCTGCGCGACCTGGCCGCCGGCCGGTAGCGCCATATCCTCTCGCCCGTTCCGCTGGCCCGTCCTGCGCCCGGAGTCACGCGGGCCTCCGCGAGCTGCTGTGGGTGCCGTATCGCGAGTACCCGGCGACACCTGTTTCCGTCGAGGTCGAGACCGTCGCCACCCGAGGCGAGGGAAGGCCGTGGCGAGCGCTCGGCCGGATGCGTTGCGGACATGTACCCCCCGGGGGTATATTGAAGGAGTTCCGCACCGGGAACGAGCACAAAGGAGATGTCATGGCCACGACCAGCACCTACACCGTCACCGGCATGACCTGCGGACACTGCGTCCAGTCGGTTCAGACCGAGATCGGCAAGATCGACGGTGTCACCGGCGTCGACGTGGACCTCGCGTCCGGCCGGGTCGTCGTCGAGGGCAGCGCCCCCATCGCCGAGGCCGATATCGCCGCGGCGGTGGACGAAGCGGGTTACGAGATCGCCAGGTAATCGGGCGAACGGAGTCGATCCGAATGGATCAGGATTGCGCGGCGAGGCGGACGAACGCCGCGGTGTCCAGGGTTTCCCCGCGGGCAGTCGGTGCGATCCCGGCGGCGAGCAGCCGCCGCTCGGCTTCCGCGGGGCCACCCGCCCATCCCGCCAGCGCGGCACGCAGCGTCTTGCGGCGCTGCGCGAACGCCAGATCGACCACCTCGAAAACCCGGCGCCGGTGCGCCTCGTCGACCGGCCAGGGCGATTCGGTGAACCGATCGATGCGCACCAAACCCGATTCGACCTGCGGCACCGGCCAGAACACCTGACGGCCCACCGCACCCGCTTTGCGCACGGTCCCATAGAACCCCGCCTTCACACTGGGCACCCCGTACACCCGGCTGCCCGGTTTCGCGGCGAGCCGGTCGGCCACCTCGGCCTGCACCATCACCAGTGTGGTCGTGATACTCGGGAACTCGGCGAGCAGATGCAGCAGCACCGGCACGGCCACGTTGTAGGGGAGATTCGCGACCAGTGCGGTCGGCGCCACCGCCAGCGCCGCCGACCCGATCCGCAGTGCGTCACCCGGGATCACGGTCAGCCGCTCGGCCAGCGGGGCCGCCCGCTCCCGCACTGTCGCGGGCAGTTGCCCGGCCAGCACCGGATCGATCTCCACCGCGAGGACGGCATCCACCACATCCAGGAGCGCCAAGGTCAGGGAACCGAGACCGGGCCCGACCTCCAGTACGGTATCCGCCCGCCCGACACCGGCCGCGGTCACGATGCGCCGGACGGTGTTGCCGTCGTGCACGAAGTTCTGGCCGAGTTGCTTGGTCGGGCGCACACCCAGCCGCTCCGCCAGTTCGCGCACCTGCGCGGGCCCCAGCAGTTCGGCCTGACCACGCAGCATCATCTCGGCATCGGACACCGGGAGAACCTACCAACCCGGGCCCGGCCGCCCTCGCGGGCGGGAGCTCAGGCCGCGTCGAGGACCGGCGAGTACGACACACCCACCGGGGCGGAATGCGCCCGTTCACGACCCGAGTCGTGGGTGGCGATGGCCGCACCGGCGCCGGCGATCAAGGCCACCAGCACAGCGGCGATGACCAGGTACAGCAGGGGCGAGCGTGAGGAGTTGATCCTCGCAAAGGGTGACACGGTCACGAGACGATAACGAAGCCGCCGGTCCCCGACAACCGCTGCGAACCGAATCGATATTTTTTCACATCTCCGAATGGCCCCCATGTCCCAGGTAGGAGAAATGCCGGCAGCGCGATTTGTGATTCAGATCACTCAAGATCAACGGAGCTCAGCTGCGGCCGAACCGATAGATCCGGCGCGCGTTCGCACTGCTGATCTCGGCCAGTTCAGCCGGATCCTGGCCACGGATCTCGGCCACCGCGCGCACGGTGTACGGCAGGCAGTACGGCTCGTTCGGCGCACCCCGGAACGGGTGCGGGGTCAGATACGGCGCGTCGGTTTCGAACAGCAGCTGCTCGTCCGGCACCACCCGCACCGCTTCCCGCAATTCGTGCGCGTTCTTGAAACTCGCCGTCCCCGAGAAACTCAGGACATATCCCTCCGCCACACACGACACCGCCATATTCGCGTCCGAGGAGAAACAGTGGAAGATCACCGTCTCCGGGGCGCCCTCGTCGAGCAGCACGGTCAGCAGGTCGTGATCGGCTTCCCGGTTGTGGATCATCAGCGGTTTACCGAGGCGCTTCGCCAGATCGATATGCCAGCGGAACCCCTCGATCTGGGTGTCGACGTCCGCGCAACCTTCCAGCTTGCCCGGCCAGTAGTAGTCCAGTCCGGTCTCCCCGACCGCCACCACCCGGGGGTCGGCGGCCAGTTTCTCCAACTCGGCCCGCGCCGCGTCGTCGAGCGCGTTCGCCCGGGTGGGATGCAGCGCCACCGCGGCGTACACCCGGTCGTCCCAGTTCGCGGCGTCCACGGCCCAGCGGGCGGCGGTCAGATCATCGGCGACGGTGACGACCCGGCCGACGCCCACCCCGGCCGCCCGGTCCACCATCTCCGCCACCGACGCCGCGTCGGTGGCGCCGCAGGCGTCCAGATGGGTGTGCGCGTCGACCAGCGGCGTCAGCGGCTCCGGCAGCGGCGGCGCGGGACGCTGGGCGCTCATCGGTCCGCGCCCCGGCGCGGAAGCGGGCGAACCCGCGGTACGGGGCCCGCCGCGCGGACGGGCCCGGATTCACGCAGACGTTCGAGAAAAGGCACGGGCACCACACTAGAGACCCCTGGTGCGGCCGCACCGAAGACAGCGCGCACCGCGGTCCCGGCCCGGAAGGCGATCGGCGACGCCTATCGATTCCGGTGCGCGCAGCCCTGCCAGTACCCTCTGATGGCATGAACACGCAGTCGAGTCGGGTTCACCGCGGTCCCCATGATGGAATCGACACACCATGAGCGCAGTCGATCGTCCCGCCTTCTACATCACCACGGCCATCGCGTACCCCAACGGTGCGCCGCATATCGGGCACGCCTACGAGTACATCTCCTCGGACGCGCTCGCCCGGTTCAAGCGGCTCGACGGGTACGACGTGTTCTTCATGACCGGAACCGACGAGCACGGTCAGAAGATGCAGCAGACCGCCGCCGCCGAGAACATCCCGGTGGAGGAGCTGGCCGCCCGTAACTCCGATGTGTTCGAGCGGATGGACAAGTCGCTCGACGTCTCCTACGACCGGTTCATCCGCACCACCGACGCCGACCACCAGCTCGCCAGCGCGGCCATCTGGCAGCGGATGCTGGACAACGGCGATATCTACCTCGACAACTACTCGGGCTGGTACTCGGTGCGCGACGAGGCCTTCTACACCGAGGAGGAGACCACGCTGCTCGACGACGGCAGCCGCGTCTCCACCGAGACCAACACGCCGGTCACCTGGACCGAGGAATCCAACTTCTTCTTCCGCCTGTCGGCCTACCAGGACAAACTGCTCGCGCTCTACGACGAGCACCCGGAGTTCATCGCCCCGGCCACCCGGCGCAACGAGATCGTGAGCTACGTCAAGGCCGGTCTCAAGGACCTGTCCATCTCCCGGACCACCTTCGACTGGGGTGTACCCGTCCCCGATCACCCCGACCACGTGATGTACGTGTGGGTGGACGCGCTGACCAACTACCTCACCGGCGTCGGCTTCCCGGATACCGGGTCGGCCGCGTTCCGGAAGTACTGGCCCGCCGATGTGCACATCATCGGCAAGGACATCACCCGCTTCCACACCGTGTACTGGCCGGCGTTCCTCATGTCGGCGGGGATCGAACTGCCGCGCCGGGTCTTCGTGCACGGCTTCCTCTACAACAAGGGCGAGAAGATGTCGAAGTCGGTCGGCAATGTGGTCGACCCGCTGGACCTCGTGGAGGCCTACGGCCTGGACGCCGTACGCTTCTTCCTGCTGCGCGAGATCTCCTACGGCCAGGACGGTAGCTACAGCCACGAGGCGATCGTCTCCCGGATCAACGCCGACCTCGCCAACGAGTTCGGCAACCTGGTACAGCGCAGCCTGACCATGGTCGCCAAGAACTGCGGCGCGGCCGTCCCCACACCGGGCGAGTTCACCGCGGAGGATCGCGCGCTGCTCGATCGCGCGAACGGCCTGCTGGAACGCTGCCGGGCCGAATTCGACGTCCAGCAGATGCATCTGGCGCTCGAACAGATCTGGCTGACCCTCGGCGAGACCAACCGGTACTTCAGCGCCCAGGCGCCGTGGGCGCTGCGCAAATCGGGTACCGAGGAGGACCTCGCCCGGATGGCCACGGTCCTCTACGTCACCCTCGAGGTGGTCCGGATCGTGGCGATCCTGGTCCAGCCGGTCCTGCCCGGCTCGGCCGCGCGGATCCTGGACCTGCTCGCCCAGCAGGACCGCGATTTCGCCGCGCTCGCCACCCCGCTGGTACCCGGTGTCGCGCTCCCGGCTCCCGCACCGGTGTTCCCGCGCTATGTGGAGCCGAACACCGAGGACTGATCCGGCGCCGGATCAGTCCACCGCGGCGCGGCGGGCGGCCAGCACGGCGTCGTAGAGTTCCCGCCGGGACACCCCGGCGACCTCGGCGATCTCCGCGCTCGCGTCCTTGAGACGCAGCCCCGCCGCGGCGCGCTCCTCCACCTGGGCCACCAGATCCTCCGGATCCACCACGGTGGCCGAGGCGCCCGCGAGCACCACGGTGATCTCACCGCGCGCTCCGTCCACCGCCCATTGGGCCAGTTCGGCGAGCGTGCCGCGCACAACCTCCTCGTAGGTCTTGGTGAGTTCCCGGCACACCGCGGCCCGGCGATCCCCGCCCAGTACCTCGACCGCGTCGGCCAGGCAGTCCGCCAGCCGATGCGGGGCCTCGAAGAAGACACATGCCCGCTTCTCCCCCACCAGCGTGCCCAGCCACTCCTTGCGCCGGCCGGATTTCCGGGGTGCGAACCCGTCGAAGCAGAACCGGTCCACCGGCAGCGCCGACAACGCGAGCGCCGTCGTCACCGCCGAGGGACCGGGCAGACAGGTCACCGGCAGCCCGCGTTCGGCACAGGCCGCCACCAGCCGGTAGCCGGGGTCGCTCACCGACGGCATCCCGGCATCGGTCACCAGCAGAACGCTACGGCCGTCCGCGATCTCGGTCAGCAGCGCCGGCACCCGCGCCTCCTCGACGTGATCGTAGAAACTGACCACCCGCCCCCGGATCTCCACCCCGAGCGCGTCCGCCAGCGACCGCGTCCGCCGGGTGTCCTCCGCGGCGACGATATCGGCGCTGCCCAGCGCCTCCCGCAGCCGGAGCGAGGCATCCCCGATCGCCCCCAGCGGTGTGGCCGCCAAGATCAACCCACCGTCGGTCACCACGCTCCTGCCCGGCCCGGCCGGTCCGAACCTGTCGATGTCGGCAGCCTAGCGGTGTTCCTCGGCGTCGCCTCCGGCGCCGCGGGGTTGCGGCCTTGCTCTCGCGGAACTCGACGCATGCGGTCGCGTCGGCGTCCGGCGTCCGGATCAGTGCCGACTCGACCGCGCGACGCCGGAGGCGGCGCCGAAAAACAGAGCACATAAGCTCGAGCCGTGAATCAGCTGACCGAACCGCGCCACCGCGCGGCCTGGCGGCCGCCGCGCACCTGGTCGAGCCCGGCCCCGCTGCGGCCGGCGCCGGATTTCGGTCCCACCGATACCGTGCGCGGGTGGGTGGTCAGCCTGTTCCTGACGGTGGTCGCGGCCATCACCCGCTTCACCATGCTCAACTATCCGACCGATGCGGGCACGCCGGTCTTCGACGAGAAGCACTACGCCCCGCAGGGCTGGCAGTTCCTCACCGGCGGGATCGAGGACAACCCCGGTTACGGGCTGGTGGTGCATCCACCGGTCGGTAAACAGATGATCGCCGTCGGGGAGGCGCTGTTCGGCTACAACGGCTGGGGGTGGCGGTTCTCCGCCGCGCTGGCCGGTACGGTGCTGATCCTGCTGGTCATCCGGATCGTGCGGCGGATGACGCGCTCCACCATGTTGGGGGCTCTGGCCGGGATCCTGCTGATCGCGGACGGGACCACCTTCGTCTCGTCGCGGATCGGGATGCTCGACATCTTCATCACGGTGTTCGTCACCGCCGCGTTCGGCTGCCTGATCGTCGACCGTGACCAGGTGCGGGCCCGGCTGGCGCGTGCCGACGCCGAGGGCCGGATCGGGCAGACCCCGTGGGGTCCGCGCCTGGGAGTGCGCTGGTGGCGGTTCGGGGCGGGGATCCTGCTGGGCCTCGCCTGTGGCACCAAATGGTCGGGGCTGTACTTCATCGCCGCGTTCGGGGTGATGAGCATCCTGTTCGATCTGTTCGCGCGCCGCACCTACGGCGTGGGCAGACCGGTGTACGGCACCGCTGTCCGCGATCTCGGTCCCGCACTGTACGCGCTGGTGCTCATCCCGCTGGGCGTGTACCTGGCGAGCTACACCGCCTGGTTCCGGAGCGAAACCGCCGTCTACCGCTACATGGCAGGCAATCCGTCGGCACCCGAGGACGGGATCGGCACCGGCGGATTCTGGTCGCATGTGGTCCCCGACGCCCTGCGGTCGCTGTGGTTCTTCCATTCCCGCACCCTCACGTTCCATTCCGAGCTCACCAATTCCGCCGGCAACCATCACCCGTGGGAATCCAAACCGTGGACCTGGCCGATGGGATTGCGGCCGATGCTCTACTACTACGCCGACGACGGGGTCACCGGCTGCGGGCAGACCGAATGCGTGAAAGCCGTCATGCTCGTCGGTACCCCCGCCCTGTGGTGGGTGTCGCTTCCCGTGCTCGCGTGGGGTATCTGGCGCTGGATCGTCCGCCGGGACTGGCGGTACGCGGCCGCTCTCACCGCCTACGGCGCCGCGCTGCTGCCCTGGTTCCTGACCCTCGATCGCCAGATGTACTACTTCTACGCGGTCACCCTGGCCCCGTTCCTGGTGATGGTGGTGACGCTGGTACTGGGCGACATACTCGGCACCGCCAGACGCCCGGTCGCCCGCGGCCCGGGCGGCGTATTCCTGCCCCCCGAACCCAGCGAACGCCACAGCCTGGGCCTCCTGGTGGTCTGCCTCTACCTCGCCCTGGTGATAGCCAACTTCATCTGGCTGTGGCCCATCCTCACCGGCCTCCCGATCACCACCGGCAACTGGCAGGACCACCTGTGGCTCCCCAGCTGGCGATAACCGAGCCCACACCCGCCTTCAGGGGCAGCCCACCTCACGCGCCCAGCGCGACCCTCACGTAGTGGATCGCCGCGTCCCCGTCCAAACCCAGCCGCCGGATCGTCGCCACGTACTCCGAGGCCGCCCGCCCTGCCGCGTCGGCGGTGGGATCGCCGGAGGAGGCGATGAACGAGCCCAGCCGGCCGCGGGTTTCCAGGACTCCGTCCTGTTCCAGTTCGCGGTAGGCGCGGGCCACCGTATTGGGGGCCAGGCCCAGCTGGGCGGCCAGGGCCCGCACCGTGGGGATCTTGGTGCCCGCGGCCAGTTCACCCGCGCGGACCCGGGCGAGGACGGCGAGCCGCAATTGTTCGTACGGCGGGACGCCCGAATCGTGTGACACCGTGATCTCGAGCATGGCTCGTTCTTACCGCATCCGGCCGGATCTCATAGCGGATCCCGGGCAAGCGGGCAGGACAGACAGCGCGGTCCACCGCGGCCCGAGCCGAGTTCCGAACCGGGTATGCGCAGTACTTCGATACCGGAATCCTCCAGCCGCGCATTGGTCATCTCGTTGCGTTCGTAGGCGACGACGACACCCGGGCTCAGCGCGAGGGTGTTGTTCCCGTCGTCCCACTGTTCGCGTTCGGCGGTGACCCCGTCGAGCCCGGTGTCGATCACGCGTAGTTTGTCGATTCCCATGGCGGCCGCGGCGGCGGGCAGGAAGGGTTCCGGGCCGGTGACGACGTAGTCCTCGGAGGCGTCGTCCCGGTTGATCGTGTAGGCGGTCAGGGTTTCGCGGACTCCCGGGTACATCACCACGGCGTCGGTGTCGACCATCGTGCACACGGTGTCGAGGTGCATGGTGGCGCGGTTCTGCGCGATCGGGACCACCAGCACCGTACGCGCCAGCCGGTCGTCGAACAGGCTGCGCGCCAGCGCTTCCGCGCCGGCCGGTGAGGTTCGCTCGCCCACGCCGACCGCCACCACTCCGGGCGCCAGCAGCAGCACGTCGCCGCCTTCGATGGGCGCGGTATGTGATTCGTAGGCCCGGCGTACTCCGAGAAAGCGCGGGTGGAAAGCGTAGATCAGGTCGGTGAGAGAGGTTTCCCGGGCGCGGGCCGGGAGGGCCAGGGCGGTGATGGCGACCTTGGGTCCGACCCAGAACGAGGAATCGCGGGTGAACAGCAGGTTCGGCAGCGGGTCGATGACGAAGTCACCGCCGTGATGCATCCGGCGGACCAGTGAGGTGTTGTCGGCGGCGAAGGGCAGTTCGTCGAAGGTCATCCCCGCCATGAGGATTCGCGCCAGGTCGGCGGCCGGCACCCCGCGCAGGTATCCGGACAGATCGTCGGCGAGGGCGTGCCCTAGCCGGCGGGCGTGCACGGCGGCGGAGATGCCCTGGATGCGGGCGGCGCCGCTCACTTCGAGAGTTTCGGCGAGCACATCGGCCAGCAACGCGACCTCGACTCCGCGGTCGCGCAGGACCTGGGCGAAAGTGTCGTGTTCCTGCTGCGCGCGCTCCACCCAGGGGATTCCGTCGAACAGCAACTGGTCGTTGTTGCGCGGAGTGAGGCGGCGCAACTCGTCACCGGGGCGGTGCAGCAGTACCGCGCGCAACGTGCCGACTTCGCTGGTCACCCCGTAGCCGGCGGGAGAAGGCCGGTTCTCGTCGCGGGCCCGGGCGGCGGATGTCGGATCGGATACGGCATCTGGTCCCATGTCCCGACACTAGTGCGCGAGCGCGTGGTGGGCACGGCGACGGCCACCCGTTCGCGGAGCAGTTGCCCCGATTCGGCCACGGCCTCCAGCAACCTGAAGTATTGTTCAGATAAAGGAGGAGTATCGATGCCGACAGCGGATTGGACAACCAGGGAGCTGACCCCGGGCCAGCTTTCCGAGCGTAGCGGAGTAGCCGTGTCCGCGTTGCATTTCTACGAACGCGAAGGCTTGATCTCCAGCCGCCGGACCAGCGGAAATCAGCGGCGCTACACCCGCGAGACGCTGCGCCGGGTGGCATTCATCCGGATCTCGCAACGGGTCGGCATCCCACTGAGCGATATCCGGGCCGCCCTGGACCGTTTGCCGGAAGGTCGCACGCCCACCCGGCGCGACTGGGAGACCTTGTCCACCGCGTGGCGTGAGGATCTGGACGAGCGGATAACCCAGCTGGTCCGGCTGCGCGACAATCTGACCGGATGCATCGGCTGCGGCTGCCTGTCCCTGGGTAGCTGCAAACTGGTGAACGAGAACGACCGGCTGGGCGCCGAGGGTCCGGGCGCGCGCGTACTGGACGTGCACCTGAACTGCCCGGAGTACAGCTGCGACGACGTGCTCAGCGCGGTGCCGGAGAGTCCGGACTCGTTGTGTTCTCCGCTGGCCGATCCCGATTCACCGACTGCTTCAGCGTGCTGAACTGCAGATTGGCCTGCCGCATCAGCAGTTCGTAGGGGAAGGCGAGCTTGCGCTTCCACCAGTATCCGAACCGGATATCGAACGAGCTGTACACCAGGAACCGATTGCGTTCGATGCCCTTCAGGATCACCGCGGCGACCTTCTCCGGCGCCACCGCGTGCCGGGTGAACAGCGAGGTGACCCGCTGCACCCGTGGATGCTCCTTGTCCACGCCGACCAGGTCGAAGGAGCGCACCAGCGGGGTGGCGACCGCGCCCGGGGTCACCACATGCACCGAGATGCCGTGCTCGGCCAGTTCGAAGCGCAATACCTCGGACAATCCGCGCAGTCCGTACTTGCTGGCGCTGTAGGCGGCATGCCACGGCAGCGCCAGCAGACCGGCCGCCGACGATACGTTCACCAGCGCGCCACCCCGACCGGCGCGCACCATGGGTGGCACGAATCGTTCGATCACATTGATCGGACCCAGCAGGTTGATATCGATCATCCGTCGCCAGTGCCCGATCTCCAGACTGTCGACGGTGCCCCAGACCGAGGTCCCGGCCACATTCATCACCACATCGAGACTGCCGACCTTCTCGTGCACGGTCGCCGCGAAGTCGGCGACGGCGTCGTAATCCGAGATATCGAACGCCTCGGCGACGAGCACCGTGCCACCGGATCGTTCGATCTCGGCGACGGTATCCGCGAGCCCGTCGGCATCGATATCGGTGAGCACCAACTGCGCCCCGCGGGCCGCCGACGCCAGCGCGGTCGCCCGGCCGATACCGCTGGCCGCGCCGGTGATCAATGTTTTCGCGTTCCGCACCGATTTCCTGCGGTCGACCCGCCCCATGCTGCCACTCCCGATCGTCCGACTGCGCTGTCGGCAGCAGCCTACCGATCCGGGGACGGGCGGGCACGGTGGAAACGTCCGGTCGGGCGGGCTACCGCTACAGCAGTGGGCTTACGAGCGCCCGGACCAGCCCCGCGGCCGTCTCGCGCGAGGAGGCGGCCGAATGGGCGCCGCCGCTGTAGTAGTCCAGGAAGGCCTCCTGGAAACACGCGCCGACCAGAAGCGCGGCGACGGCGCCGGGGTCCGCGTCCGCGGCGATCCGGCCGAGTTCGCGCTCTACCGCGAGATAAGCCGCGAAGGCGCCGACCGCCTTCTCCGGACCGGCACCGTGTTCGGCCATGGCGGCGCGATGGGCCGCCATCCGCCGCGGGTCGGCGAGCAACGCGCCCAGCATGGGAATCGACTGCCGATAGAAGTCGAGTGTCACACAGGCCAGTTCGGTGAGATTCTCCGTCATCTCGCCCTGACCCGGGACGATATCCGCCCGCGCGGGACCGGGCAGCCGCTCCCGGAGCACCGCCAGCAGCAGTTTTTCCTTGTCACCGAAATACTTGTAGAGCGTCGGCTCCGAGACCCCGGTGTGCTGCGCGATCTCCTTCGTGGTCGCGTGCACGACGCCCCGGGTCCGCAGGATGTCCGCGGCCGCGTCCAGGATCCGCTCGCGCGTGTTCATCTCGGTCTCCTCAGTGCGCGCTTGACAGGTTAGTGCACACTAGCCCATGCTGGTGGTTAGTGGTTACTAACCAGACTCTTCCTGGAGGTTCGGTAATGCGTCTCGGTGACTTCGACGCCACGGGTGGCACCGGCGGCCATCTGATACAGCAGGCCCGCGCCGGCGGGCACCGAGCCCGGACGGCGGTTCGCGATACCGCCGGCCCGGATCGTCCCGGTCTCGACGTGCGCACCAGCGCGGCGCCGGCCCCCGACGCGACCTTCCGCACCGCGCTCGGCGAGCCCGCCGCCATCGGGGACTCGATCTTCCGGGGGTACTGATATGCGACCCCGGAGCACCCGCGCACGGCTGCTGCTCGCTCTCACCGTCACGCTCGCCGCCATCCTCGGCGCCGCGGGCACAGTCGGTTATCTGACCTTCGTGCGATCCCCGGCCGACTCGCCGGCCCAGGCCTGCGCCGGTGGGAAGCCCAGCGACGACCGGCCCGTCGTCGTGGCGGCCGGGGCCAGCACGACCCGCGGCACCCTCGGCGCCGACTGGGTCGGCGCGCTCCGGCGGGAGTTCGCCGGTCACCGGATCGTCAACGCCGGGGTGAACGGGAACACCAGCGCGGATCTGCTCGACCGCCTCGACACCGATGTCCTGGCCTGCCGGCCGGACGCAGTCGTCGTCCTGGTGGGTACCAACGACGTTCGCGCCGACGTCGCCCTGGACACCTACCGCGACAACCTCACCGCGATCGCGGACCGCGTCACCGCCGCGGGCACGACCCGGGTGGCGTTGATGTCGCTCCCCCCGCTCGGCGAGGACCCCGCGGACGAGATCAACCGCCGGCTGGCCGGATACAACCGGATCATTGCCGAAACCGCCGCCCGCACCGGCACCGACTACCTGCCGCTGCACGAGCGGATCGCCGGACTCGTCCGGCAACACGGCGACCCGAGCGCGCGCTACGACTTCGGCTTCGGCCTCGCGTTCACCGCGGCCGCGCAGCACTACCTGTTCGGGCGCAGCTGGGATCAGGTCGCACACAGCCGCGGCTCGGAGCTGTTCGTCGACAGCATCCACCTCAGCGACCGCAGCGGCGCCGAGGTGGCCGACCTGGCGGCGAACTGGCTGGCGACCGCGCCGCGCCGGTGATGTCACCGCCCGGACAGCCTGGCAGGCGGCGCGGTGCGTGTCACAGATCCCAGGGGTCCAGACCGAACTCGGGGACCGTGTGATCGAGGTTCGCGAGACGCTTCACCGACGCCGCCAGGGCTTCCCGGTTCGCGTGGTTCGGATGATCGTTGAAGGCCATCGAGATGTCGTAGTGATCGCTGGCCAGCCGATGGGCGATGGCGGTTCGGGTGGCGCGGCCGACCGAGTTCCATTCGTCCGCACTGATATTGGCCCGCAGGGCGCGGTCGGAATCCCAGTGCTGCTCGACCCGTGCGATGAACTCGTGGTCGAGCACCGCGCCGGGATCCGGCGCCAGTGTATGCCGGGACAGACTGTCGGCGTCGGCCACCGCCTGTGCCGCGAACGCCGCCTGCGCGTCGGTTCCGGCGTGGTTCATCACCGCATTACCGGAGGCGACGGCCTTCTGCAGGGGGCCGAAGCCGTACAGATTACGCGATCTGGTCTCGTCCCGGACCGAACGGGCGCGCAGCGCCTGGTTCACGGCGCTGTGGCCGGCCCCCGCGTCCAGCAGCACAGCCGGCATGTGCTGATAGGGCACCCGGTTGTTGCCGAGGTACTTGATCGCGCGCGCGAGTCCCAGCTCGGTCTCGATCCCGCCCCAGGCGTCGGCTTCCCGCCGCGCCAGCAATCGCCAGTTCTGCCGGGCCAACGATGCCCATTCGTGCCCTTCCAACCGGCTCGCCGCGGTGGCCACGTTGACCCGGTCGCTGCGCATCTTCCCCAGGGCGAGCGGACTGAGCGGGTTGAGCGTACGCCCCGCGAGCCACGCGGTGAGCGGCGAGGAATTGATGGTGTTCAGGGCGGCGAGACTCGCGATCGCACTGACGCCCGAACCGCCCCCGGAACCGTTTCCGCCGCCGCCCATACCGAGCGCGGTACCGCCCGAGCCGCCGCGGGCGCCCTGGATCGCGAGCGAGAACCGGTTGGTCATCCAGTTCGAACCGCGGGTGAGCCCCTTGGCCAGCCGGCCGAACTGCAGGATCGCGACGATCTCCACGACCGCGGTGATGACGATGACCGCGAGCACCTGTCCGCGCGCCTGCTGGAACAGGTTGCCGAGGAACAGCAGGTACACCCCGATGAAAACGGTGTAGGCACACATCCGGGCCGCCGCGATACCCGTGTTCACCAGGTTGCGCACCAGGAACGTCTGGGTGGGCCCGAACACGAAACCACCCGCGGCGAATCCGAAGGTCGCCATGAATCCCTGCAGGATCGCGTCCAGCGCGGCCCGCATCAGCCGATAGGACAGCACCACCGCGAACAGGAGCAGTACGGCCGCCGAAACCAGCAGCAGCAGACCGGTGCCGATCCGACCCGGGCTCGGATGGGCGGCGGCCGCAGCCGCAGCGGTGTCCCCGCATGCCTCCAGGGCGCGCTGGGTCCGATCGGTGTCCCCGGTCCGCACCCCCGAGGACCACGCCGCGGCACACGAGGACTGGTTGTCCACGATATGGCCGAAGTTCCACACCTGCACCGGACGACGCGCGAAATTGTCGGCCATATCGCCCTGTAGCGTGCTCACCGCCAGGTCGGGGTTCCGGGTGGTGGACCCGTTCAGCCCCGACGCGACCGCCAAACCGACGTCGCGCCCTTGGGCGAGCACTCCGTCGGAGCCCAGGGCGGCGGCCAGCGGGTCGGCCAGGAACAGTGGACCCAGCACCGCCACGGCCAGCATCGTCACCGTCTGGATCACCGCGCGGGCGTGAAAACCTCGCGCGATGAACCACGCCACGAAGAAGGCGCCGATCGTCGCCGCGGTCATCAGGACGGCCGGTGTGGCGAGCTGGCCGGCCAGCGCGCCGGCGGTACCGCGCAGCGCGTCGGCGAACAGATCCAGCCAGGCGAAGCTCAGCGCGTAGCCGATGAACCAGATCGCGGTGGTCACGATGATCATGTAGCCGACGAATTCCAGACCCACGACGGTCCACACCACCGTGCCGCCGGGATCGAGCAGCCCGCCTTTGTCGCTGATATAGCTGTAATCGGCGAGCGCCACTCCGAAGGAGTCCCGGATATTCATCCAGGCCACCCCGTCGATTCGATTCGAACCGGTCGTGCCGTCCTGTGCCACGGCCACCGCGCCGAGGGCACCCGGTAGAGCGGTCAGCACAAAGAGGCCGGCAAGGCACCACAGGAGGCGGCGCCCCCAGCTCGCTGCCGTCCGCGGTACACCGCTCCCGCGCTCACCCCACAGGCGCATCGCCGTAGATCCGACTAGTGAGCTGCGCGTTTCGCGCGCTCGCCGGGCGCGGGCACGGCCCGCCGGTCTGGTCTGCCGATCATGCTGGCATTGGTATCGACGCCGAATGAAATTCAGCTGAACTGACAGTGGCGGATCAGGCCCACCGCGGTGAATTACGAAACAATACCTGGCAAAATCCCCAACCCTGAGAACAGGAGTAGAATGTCGAATTCAACTCGCAGAACCGGAATTCGGCGAATACAGCCGATTACTCTCGAATTGCCCGGCGGTGGCATCCGGAGAAATTCGCCCCATGGTAATGGGTCCGGATCGGACGGCAGGAACTCGGCCGATCCTATTGCCCCGCACTCGCGCGCCCGGGCCGCGTCGCCGGGCGCGGGCAACCGGCCGGCAGCGCCGTCGGTTGATAGCATGGCGGATCCAGCCGACCATTCGGTCGGCTTGCCGACCAGGACACATCTCGAAAGAGTCGTTCCATGCAGTTTGAATTCGTCGAGCGGGACGAGACGTGGGTCGCCGGACTTCCGGTACGCAGCCCCAAGCGCGCGCTCGGTGAGTTGTACGACCGCGACCTCGAAGGCGCCTGGGCGTCGGTACTGCATCACGAGCTGGGCGGTCCTCTCGCCACGGCGTACACGGATTATTCGACGGAGCTGGGCACCTACAACACTCAGATCGTCGGATACCAGTGCAGTTCGTTCGATGAGGTCACCCGTGGACATCTGGTCGCCCGCTTACCGCGCGGCACCTATGCGAAGTTCTCCTCGGTGGGTAACTTCCCACAGATCATGACCAGCCTGTGGACGCAGATCGCCTACGCCGAGGAACACCACCAGATCAACCGGACCTTCTCCGGTGATTTCGAGTTCTACCCGCACGCCTACAAGATCGATCTGTATCTGGCGGTCGAGGCCCGATGACCTACACGATCGTGGTGCGCGGCGAATCCGTGTACGCCGGACTCGTCTTCCCGAAGGTCCGGCCCAGCTTCAAGGTCAGCAACAGCGAGCTCATCGAGTTTCTCAAGGACCGGGTGCGCGAGCGACTGGACGCCGCCGCCGGCTCGGCCGACGGACAGCGGCCGATGTACACCGTGTACGTCCGGACACCGACCGGAACCTACAACGCACTGGTGTGTTTCGAGTACACCGACCCGGGCCTCGCCCCGGTCGGCGATGTACTGGTCCGGGTTCCGCGGGGCGTCTACGCCCGCTTCGTACCCAACGGCGACTACCACGACCCGGTCGAGGACGTCTGGGCCCAGGTCGACGACGCGACCGCCTCGGCGGAGATCACCCGCGCCTACCGCGAGGAGATCGAAATCTGGCACGGGTCGGAATCGGTGGAGCTGTTCATCTCCATCACCCCCTGACTCCGGACCGGAGTCGTTGCCAACCGGTAACCAACTCGGTACCAACCGGTCTGGTGGTAACAGCGCATACAAACTTGTTCCGGTTCGACCTGCGATAACGATCCCGCACCGAATCGGTTTCCGGAAGATTAACCAGAGTTCTGGTCAATTGTCCTCCGATGACGGATACTGCACTGGGCACGCCGACGAGCCGGGGCGTCGGTCGGGCTGCTGGACAACAAATCCCGCACGGCCCTCCCGGTCGTGCGGCGAAAGAGTAGGAACTGCATGACTGTCGAAGCGATCGCAGTCGGCCAGGAAGACCCGTGCCACGGCCGCACTCTGAGATTTCGCGACAACGTCTCCGGTTACGGCCTCCACGTGACCACCCCGGATCGCTCGCCCGGCCTGTGGCGCCGATACCTGGCGGGAGCGCGGGACACGTACCGCCACTTCGGCAACGAAGCCGCCTTGGACTACGACGGCGTCCTCGACGGGTTCTCGACGGCGCTGTTCTTCGCCGCCACCGACGCCGACGGCGAAGTGGTCGCCGGACTGCGCGTCCAAGGCCCCTACACCTGGGCGTCCGAGGTCGGCTCGCTCACCCCGTGGGCGGGCCGGCCGGGCGCGGCCGAACTGGGCCTGATGATGGCCCGGCGCATTCCGCGCGGCGTAGTGGAAAGCCGCGCGGTGTGGGTCGCCCGGGACGCGCCCCGGCGCAACGAACTGGCCGCGGCGATCTCGCGCTGCATGGCCCACGCGCCACGCCTGCTCAACGCGCGATACGGCTTCGCCACGGTCGCCTCCTTCACCACCGGGCGGCACCGGGCCAGCGGCGGCGTGGTGGCACAGTCGATCCCGCCGGTGCCCTACCCCGACGAGCGTTATCACACGCTGCCGATCTGGTGGGACACCCGGACCTATCACGTATTTGCTGATAAGTTGCAGTATCTGCTCATGCGTGGTGAACTTCGCGCTATGGGATTAGCTGAACCGCGATCACGGCGGTCGCATCGGCTGTTCGAACACGGTGGGGAGGAATGCTACGCATATGGTCGGTGAGGCAGATCTCGGGGTGGAATACCGGCCGCTGATCCTGGACCCGAGCGATCCCGACGACAAACGAGCCCTGGCGGGACTGCGCGCCACCCCGCATACCGAGTTCAACGATCTACGCGGCCTGCTGGCCGCGGAGTTCGGTCGGCTCAACGATCCACCGGATACCGGGGAGAGCGCGGTCGACGACCGCTGGGTGTACTACCCGTGGCGACGCAGCGTGCTCGTGCTACCCGGACCGCGGACCTTCCGCGCGATCCGCCTGGACCGCAACCGCAACAAGCTGACCCGCGCCGAACAAGACCGGCTGAGCACCGTGACGGTCGGGGTGGTGGGCCAGAGCGTCGGTCACGCCATCGCCTACACCCTGGCGCAGGAAGGCGTATGCGGTGGGCTGCGGCTCGCCGATTTCGACGAGCTCGAACTGTCCAACCTCAACCGGGTGCCCGCCACCCTGTTCGATATCGCGGTGAACAAGGCGATCGTCACCGCCCGGCGGATCGCCGAACTCGATCCGTACCTGCCCGTGGAGGTGCGCGGCGGCGGCGTGGACGCCGAAACCGCCGACGATTTCGTCGACGGACTGGGAATCGTTGTGGAGGAATGCGATTCCCTGGACATCAAACTGCTCATCCGGGAAGCGGCCCGGCGCCGCCGGCTGCCGCTGATCATGGAGACCAGCGACCGCGGTCTGCTCGATGTCGAGCGTTTCGACTTGGAACCGGACCGGGCCCCGTTCCACGGGCTGCTCGGCGATACCGGGGCCGAACAGCTGCGCGGCCTGTCCACCCGCGACAAGGCGCCCTACGTCGTCGGCCTGCTCGGCGCACGCGATCTGTCGGCCCGGATGGCCGGCAGCCTGGTGGAGGTCGGTGAGACCCTCAACAGCTGGCCGCAGCTCAGCGGCGACGTGGTGCTCGGGGCGGCCAGTGTCGCGACGGCGATCCGCCGGATCGGGCTGGGTCGGCCGCTGCGGTCGGGCCGTACCCGTGTCGATGTGGAGCAGGCGCTCGACGCGCTGGCCGACCCGGATATCGATACCGAGCACCCTCTCGCCGACCCCGAATCCGACGACCCCGCCGGGACCACGATCGACCGCATCCTGGTCTGCGCGCAACGCGCGCCCTCGGGCGGCAACATCCAGCCGTGGTCACTGCACGCCGGGCCGCGGGAGGTACAGATCGCGCTCGAGCCCCGCTACACCACCGCCATGGACATCGGCTACCGCGGCAGTGCCGTGGCGCTGGGCGCCGCCCTCTACAACGCCCGGGTCGCGGCCGCGGCCTACGACGTACTCGGCCCCCACGAATACCGCGAGGGCACCGAACCGGACTCCCCGCTCACCGCGGCGCTCCGGCATGGCAGCGACACCGACCCGGCGCTGGCGGCGGACTATCCGTACGCGCTCGCCCGGGAGACCAACCGCCGGCTCGGCTACGGCGGGCAGATCCCGGCGGGTGTCCTGGCCGGGCTCGCCGCGGCCGCGGCGGCCGAGGGGGCGAAGATGCGGGCCGTCGCCGATTCGCCGGGGATCCGCGCCCTGGCCGGTGTCCTGGCCGAATCGGACCGGATCCGCTACCTCACCCCGCTCCTGCATCGCGAGATGTTCGCGGAGATGCGCTGGCCCGGCGAGGACCTGACCGACGGTATCGACACCCGGTCGCTGGAACTGGCGCCCGATGAGCGGGTCGCCCTGCAGATCGGGCGACGCGCCGATGTGATGGCCCAATTGCACAGCTGGTCGGCGGGCGCGGCGCTGGGCGACTACGCCCGGGACAGGGTGCGCTCGAGTTCGGCCGTCGTGGCCCTCACCTTCACCCCCGATCCCGGCGCCGAGCCCGGCGCATTGACCGGTTACGCCCGTGCCGGGGCCGCGGTCCAGCGGCTGTGGATCCAGGCGCAGCGGTCCGGCCTGGCCGTCCAGCCGATGTCCCCCGTCTTCCTGTTTTCCCGATCCCGTACCGAACTGGATGCGCTCTCCCCGGCATACGCGGATAGACTGTCCACACTTCAGGGTCGTTTCCTGGAAATACTGGAAGTGCCGGAACAGGACAGCGTGGCGCTGGTACTACGCCTGAGTTACGCGGCAGCTGCCAGCGTGCGGAGCCGACGGCGCCCGGCACCGGGCGCGGACAGCCGCAGATAGTGTGATCGGAGATCAGGTGCCTCGGCGGACACTCGACTCGCTGGTGACCGAAGTCGCCGCGGAGCTGATGGGCGTCGACTCGGCGACCATGGTGTCGGCGACCGAGCAGGTGCTGGCCATGCTGATCGACTATTTCGATGTCGACTTCAGCTACCTGCGGCACAACGATCCCGCGAACCGATCCACGGTGCTGGTGGCCGAGTGGCCGCCGCGCCAGGACGTGCCCGAACCGGATCCGCTCAAGATCGTGTATTTCGATCAGGCGGATTCGGTCTTCAAATCGCTCGAGCACGCCACCGAACCGTTCCTCATCCCGGCCAGCGCCGCCGATTACCAGCAGACCATCCATTCCGCGTCCGGGCTGGGCGATATCAGCTCGGCGGCGGTTCCGCTGGTGTCCCGGGGCCGCGCGACCGGCCTGCTCGGTTTCGTGAAGGTCGGCGACCGCGACTGGAGTACCCGCGAGTTGAACGTGCTCAAAGCCATCGCCACCCTGTTCGCCCAGTTGCAGGCCCGCGTAGAGGCCGAGGAGAAGCTCCGCTTCATCGCCCTGCACGACGACCTGACCGGTCTGGCCAACCGCCGCGCGCTGCTGGAACATATGGAGCAGCGGCTGCAACCGGGCAGTCCCGGCCCGGTCGCGGCCTTCTTCCTCGACCTCGACCGGCTCAAGGCCCTCAACGACTTCCTCGGCCACACCGCCGGGGACAAGTTCATCCGGACCCTGTCCGAACGACTACGGGACAATCTGGACCCCAACGATATGATCGCCCGCCTCGGCGGCGACGAGTTCGTGATCGTGCCGGCCAAGCCCATGGACACCGTCGCCGCCGAATACGAGGCGACCCGGATCCAGGAGCTGATCAGCCGCCGGGTCACCGTGGGCGGCGAATCGGTGAGCCGCGGCGCCAGCGTGGGGGTGGCCGTCGGCATACCCGGGGAAACCACCGTCTCCGACATCATGCGCCGCGCCGACCACGCGCTGCTGTCGGCGAAATCCGGCGGCGGCAACGGGGTGGCCCTGTTCACCGACGCCATGCGGGCCCAGTTCGAACTCCAGGACGATGTGGAACTGAACCTGCGCAGCGCGGTGGCCGACGGATCGCTGATCCTGCACTACCAGCCGGAGGTGGATCTGCGCACCGGCCGGATCGTGGCCATGGAGGCACTGGTCCGCTGGATGCACCCGACCCGCGGCCTGCTCCCGCCCGGGGCGTTCGTGACCGTGGCCGAGGCCACCAATCTCGCCGGTGAGCTGGGGCGCTGGGTGCTGCGTACCGCCTGCGCGCAGTTCGCGCAGTGGCGACGCCAGGGCCTGGCTACGAACATGGTCATGCGGATCAATGTGTCCCCGGTGCAGCTGGTGAGCCTGGACTTCGTGGAGCGTATCGAGGATATCCTCCGCCATTTCGGCATCGACGGGAGTTCGATCTGCCTCGAGATCACTGAGCACGTGGTGGTCCAGGATCTAGCCCGCACCCAGGTGACGCTGCGCGGACTCAAACGCATGGGCGTCCAGATCGCCATCGACGATTTCGGCACCGGGTATTCTTCGCTCTCCCATCTCAAGGCGCTCCCGGTGGACGCGGTGAAGATCGACCGCGGCTTCGTGCAGCGCCTCGGGGCCAGTACCGACGACCTGGCCATCGTGAAGTCGATCATCGGGCTGGCCGGATCGTTCGGGCTCGGGGTGGTCGGCGAGGGTGTCGAGACGCCGGTCGCGGCCCGCACCCTGGTCGGCCTGGGCTGCTACCGGGCCCAGGGTTTCCTCATCGCGCGTCCGCTGCCCGCCGACGAGGTCGGCGAACATCTGGCCCTCGGGCGTATCCCGCTGAACCTGGACCTGCCCCGGGTGGGTCGCGGAATGCCCGCCCCGTAACCCCTCGATGTCCAAATAACACGCGGCCTTCACCGCGAGTTCAACGCCCCGGTTCCGGTGGTAACCCGGCTGCCGCCACGATCGGCGGCGTGCGCATCGTGCAACTGGCGAATTTCTACGGCCCGCGTTCGGGGGGTCTGCGGACCGCACTGCACCATCTCGGTGCCGGTTATGTGGCCGCCGGCCACGAGGTCGTGCTCATCGTGCCCGGGCCGCGACGCACCGAGGACGTACTCCCCAGCGGCGTGCTGCGGATCACCCTGCCCGCGGTCGGGATCCCGTGGACGGGCGGTTACCGGGCGGCGGCCCCGCGCCGGGTCGCCGATGTGCTCGACGGCCTGCGGCCCGATGTACTGGAGGTATCCGACCGGCTGACGCTGCGCGGATTCGGCCGCTGGGCGCGCCGCCGGGACGCGGCCGGGGTGATGATCTCCCATGAGCGCCTGGACCGGCTGCTGGGGCAGATCATGCCGGACCGGATCGCCCGGCGCTGCGCCGATATCGCCAACCGGCACACTGCCGCCGAATACGACAGGGTGGTGTGCACCACCGAATTCGCGCGGGCCGAGTTCCGGCGAATCGACGCCCCGAATATCGAAATGGTGCCGCTGGGCGTGGATCTGGACCTGTTCAGCCCGCGCCGCCACGACCACGGCCTGCGGGCCGACCTCGCGGTGCCGGGGCAGCCGCTGCTGGTGCACTGCGGGCGGCTGTCGGTGGAGAAACGCGCCGATCGCAGTATCGAAGCGCTCGCCGAACTACGTCGGAACGGGCTCGACGCGCGCCTGGTGGTCGCTGGCGACGGACCGCGCCGCGACGCACTCGAACGCCGCGCGAAGTCGCTACCGGACCTGCCGGGGGGCCTGCCCGCGGTGCATTTCACCGGGTTCCTCAGCGACCGTGCGGAGGTGGCGAGACTACTGGCGACCGCGGATATCTCGCTGGCGCCCGGCCCGCACGAGACCTTCGGCCTGGCCGCGCTGGAGGCGCTGGCCGCGGGCACCCCGGTGGTCGCGAGCAGGTCGTCGGCACTGGCCGATATCGTCACCGACGACTGCGGAGCGGTCGCCGCCGACGATCCGGCGGCATTCGCGCACGCGGTCACCGATGTGCTGGCCCGCCCGACCGCGCAGCGGCGCGGCGCGGCCCGGCGGCGAGCCGAACAGTTCACCTGGCCCGCGGCCGTCTCGGGCATGCTGGCGGTGCTCGACCGTTGAGCCGGGCGACGTGATATGGCCGGGCCGCTCAGGCACCGCGCGGGCGTATCGTCCTGCCCGGGTAGCGGCTGTCTTCCCGGGTTTCCAGCGAGAGGTCACCCCACGCCTCCGCGGTGTGCTGGCTGTGGACCAGTTCCCAGAGGTGTCCGGGGTCGCGGACGTACCCAGCGTATGACCCGTCCTGTTCACCCGCGGGCCGCGCCGATCCGCCCGCCGTCGCGCGCGACACGATCTCATCAATCTCGCCTCGAGTGGCGATCGCGCACGAGAGAACGCAGGCCCCGCCGCAGAACCGGTCGGACGAGCAACTCCGGCGCGGTCCGCGTGCGCGGGTACGATGTCGGCACGCTTGTGAGCGAGCTGGGCATATCGCAGTCCCTGGTTTCCAAACACCTGCGCGTGCTCCGCGAGGCAGGCGTGGCCGAGGTCGAGGTCGCAGGCAAACGCAGGGTCTACCGGCTCACCGAGCAGCCGCTGCCGGACGTCATCTCCTGGGTCCAGCCCTATATCGAACTCTGGAGCTCGAGCTCCGAGCAACTGGCCCAGGCACTGGACGACGACGAAGACGACCATGACGGATAACCCGCGCGACGAGGTCATCGACGCCCAGATCCACTCCCCCGTCGAGATCCTGCTGCAGCACGACAAGGCGGAATGGCCGCTCATCATGCGCCGGCCCTTTCCCTGTCCACCCGAGAAACTGTGGCGGATGATCACCGAACCGGAGCGCCTCGCACGCTGGTCACCTGTGGTACCCGACCGCCCGCTCGATGAACCAGGTCCCGCGACATGCCGGGAGCAGCCCCGCGATGAGCAGTTCGACGCCGAAGTGCTCATGGCGGACGCACCCCGCAAGCTCGTACACCGATGGGGACCCGAGATCCTGACATGGACGATCACCCGGACCGGAGACGGGGCGACCCTCGAACTGCGCCAAACCCTCAGCGACGACAACCGGGCTACCCTGAACGCGGCGGGCCGGCAGGTCTGCCTCGGCCGTCTCGCAGCGGTCCGAGACGGCACCGACAGAGAACGAGCCGTCGGAGACCGCGCCCGGGCCTACGGATGCCAGGAACTGATCGAGCACTACCAGACCACACTCACAGACTGATTGCCCGAACCCCACTCCCTACGCCGCCGACTCACCGACACCGGCCAGGCCACCATCATCGAGATGGCCCGTGTGTGCACAGCATTCTTCCGACCATTGCGAATGAGGACGAGGGGTCAGTGCCGCCGGGTGTGGTGATGGCGGTGGCGGTACACGACCACGGCCATAGCGCTCATCATCAGTACATGTCCGAGGACCATCAGGCCGTCTCCGGAGAGGGCGCCCACCCGATAGGGCAAAAGGAGCGCTACGAATGGCAGATACATCGCTGCGGTCATCTCGGTCACCTCGGCACGACCGTGGCGACGTATCAGCATCCAGCCCGCCATCGCGACAGCCATCGCGGTCGCCATGATCATGGCTCGTACGTCGGCGCGCTCGGCTGCGTTCGACCATCCCGCAGCGGCGAGACCCCACTGTATCGGGGGGACGAAGAGGATCATGCCCGCCCCCATCGCGGCCGACATCTCGAGATAGTGCAGCGCTGCCCGGCGCGTTGTTGCCATGCGGGAGGGGGCGGAAGTGGGCTGGGCCGCGGTTGTGGTTGTCATACGTACTTACCTCCATTATGGATACCTTTACTATCCGTAATGGAAAGCTACACTATCCATATGTGGGCGTCCAGTGAAAGAGCTGACTCGGCATGCGGATGGCAGAGCTGAGCCGAGAGTCGGGGACGGCGACTCCGACGATCAAGTACTACCAACGCGAAGGTTTGCTCCCCACCGGTGAGCTGACCGAGCCCAACCAGGCTCGCTACGGTGCTGCGCATGTCCAGCGCCTCAAACTGATTCGCGCACTTCGGGATATAGGAGGACTGTCGGTCGCCGACGTACGCGCGGTGCTCGTCGCGATCGACGAGTCACAGACTTCGACCCACGACGTTCTCGGATTGGCCCGATACGGTTTGTCGCTGCCGCGAAGGCAGGTCAACGACGCCGACCTGGCGTGGGCGATGAGCCGGATCGAAACCGTTGCCACCGAGCGTGGCTGGCGATCTCCGATGCACTCACCGCTGGTCGAGGTGCTCTGCGCCTTGCGCGACATCGGGCACGAATGGATACTCGATGGCTTATCGTGCTATGGCGAGTCCGCCGACCTCATCGCCGCCGCCGATCTCGAGGGCTTGGCGCGCCGGGGCCCAGTCGAGGCCATTGTGGAAGAAGCGATCATCGGCACCGTCCTCGGCGACGCGCTTCTGTCCGTCCTGCGCCGTATCGCGCACACCGAGCTGTCCCGGAGACGCTTCGGCGTTCAGCAGTCGCTGCCCGAGCGATATTCACGGTAATCGTATTTCGTGTAGATCAGCGGGTGTGTGGTGGCAGTCACCGCCGACGCTCCGGGGGCAGGCACATGTCATCGATTCGCTACATGGGCCGACTTCCGGTCTGCGAGATGAATCCCTCGGGTTGAGGTTCCCGAACCGCACTCCGCGCACACCCTGACCGACCCCAGCGGCACCACACCCGACTCCGAAAGGGCCGGTCAGAGGGACCACACACGGGAGACATGGGACCAGGAGGCACAGGGAGATGTCCGTGGGCTCACCGGCGTGGACCTGAACGACGGCGGTCCTCATCTTCCCCTGCCCTGCCGCGCCTCGCCATGCCTAGGCCCGCCCCGAGCCACGCCAGGTCCGGTAATCCTACCGCGCGGTCGAGCGCGGCACGGAGCCGGGAGAGGGAATCGGTCACGACTTGGCCCCTTTTAGGTCCGGCATGAACAGCAGCTCCGGCCGCTCTCGGTCCGGGCCCTTGTCGTAGTAGCCGTCGTCCGGGCGTGAATCCTCGTACAGGGAGTAGCCGAGGAAGTCACCCGGGGAATGGTCCAGCCACGGACCGATCCACTTCAAGAACTCATCGACGGGCACACGCTTGGCGGAGGCATGGCAGATCAGTTCGTGCTGCGCGTAGGGCTGCTGCGCTCGGCGGAATTGGACGCGGCGGCTGATCTGATACACCGCACCGCCGGAGCGAAAGATGTTCTTCCACGTCCCGCGCTCGTCGAAGTAGGGGTGATTGTCATACGGCTGCCACGGGTCGGGCTCGCCGTCCTTGACGGTGTCGTCGCCGTTGGCTAGGCGGTCGAGCCAGTCCAGTAGCTCGGAGGGGGCGTCGCGCTTCACGTGGGCGCGGACGAACACCTCGGTGTAGTGGCCCACTACAGTCCACCGCCGATCGGATGGCGGTCGGTAGGCTTGGTCATGGCTGAATCTCCAGTCGATTCGGTCGATGGCCGGGTGGTGCGCAGCCCCCGGAAACCATCAATTTTAGCAGGTCAGAACATATTTCACTCATCCCACAGATGCTCGTGCAACACGTCCAACACCTGCTGGCACACCAACTCCCGCAGACCCACGACGGTGTCCTCCGGCCCGTACTCCTCAGCCTTCGACTGCCACCGCTCGGCGAGTTTCAGGATGTCTCCCACGATCTCCGCGCGGGCGCCCTCGAGCGTGTCACCGTCGATCACCGTGGCGTCGGCTGCCCGGTCAGTGTGGATGCGGCCTGGATGTCTTCGTAGATGCTCACGCTGCCTCCTCGGATCGATGCCCGGTGAGCAAGGCCGCCAGATCCCGGACAGTCGTCAGCACATACTGCGCATCCGGATCGGTCACACCCCGACGCTTCGCCACCACACAGCCGGCGAGCGCATCATCATTCCCTCGCTCGATCTCCGCCTCGCCGATCCACGGGCCCGGCTTCAGGCTGCCCGCGTAGTCCTTGCACTCCACCCGACACGGCCGCCGCCCGGGGCGCGGACACCGGAGAGGTCCCCGCGGTCGAGTGCCCCGTTTCGGGCGCGGCGCTCGATCCGGTCGTAGACATGGGTGGCGTCCGATACGCGTCGGTCAGGTCGCGCCAGTGTCCTTCGTACTGCTGGACGAGGAGTCGGCCGTCGTCGGTGACCACAGCGTCACCGGGGCCGTCACCGGTTGAGGTCATGGTGTAGGTGCCCGGCTCGAGGTCGTCGAGCGGCCAGTCCTTCTCATGCATCGGACTTCTCCTTGCGGCCGTGCTCGGCCATCCATCGGTCGGGATCCCAGCCCACGACTCCTGGGCAGCGGGGGTGGTCAGGTCATCGGTGGTCAGCCCGTGGCCCGGCATGTGGGCCAGGGCGGTGAACGCGAAAGCGTTGGCGAACTTCTCGACGAGGGCGCTCATGCGCCCGCCTCCCGCACGATCGCGTCGATGTCAACCGGCTCGCCCACGGAAACGAAGCCATGCAACGGCTCACCGGACTGACGGGCCACGACCAAGTCACGCCCGTACAGGAGCCGGACGTAGTGCTAGTGCAGGATCCGGACCGTGCCATCGGGCACCGCGGATTCGGTGACTGCAACCACGGGCCGTTGTCATGCTTGCGGTACATACGCGGCTGGTCGGGCCAGCCGTCCGGGTTGGTGCGCCCCCGAGACGCAAAAAACCGTGCAGGTGTTGATGAAGGCTGCTGATGACTGCTCGTTATGAGCTACCATCTTAGCCGTGACCTGCACGGTTGCGGTGGAGCTAAGGGGAATCGAACCCCTGACCTTCTCGATGCGAACGAGACGCGCTACCAACTGCGCTATAGCCCCGTGCGGCTCGGTGAACCGCGCTGTGCCACTCTAGCAAACTGGGCTACCAGAATCCGAATCGGGCCACTGACCTGCGGTTTCTTCCTCTTCCGAGGATCCGGTGCGCGGCGGGGCCCCCGGTCACGCCCCCGCGGCCCGGCGGATATCACCGCCGGTGGCCCGGTTGCGCACGGTCCTGGCCACGGACGCGTCGTAGGCGTCCAGATGCTCGAACGCCGGATCCTCGTCGTCGGGTTCGAGCAGATGGGCCCGGCGCCGCAGCGCGCGTGCGGTATCCCGGTCCATTCCGGGCCGGGCACCGCGCGCCGACCCGGCGTCGGCGGGGCCGTGGGCCGCCGTATCCTGGCCCCGGCCGGTGAGCCGGGCGCTGCGTCGCCGGCGGATCTCCTGTTCGATCCGGACCTGTTTGCGCAGATAACCCAGATAGGTGACCAGGGACAGCACGGCGCCGCCGCAGCCCCACCAGAAAATGGGCGCTACGGCGACCGCCGAACCGCCGCACAGCACGGCGCCGAGGACGAGAGCGACCACGGCCCGCTGCCGGAAGGTATAGCGCGCGGCGCGGGCGACGGCGTCGGCTTCGGGGTCGTAACCACCGCGCCCCCGACGGGTCGGCACGAATTCCTCGTCGTCGTAGTCGAGTTCGGGATCCGGCGCCCGCATGGTCGCCCGCACCGGGGGAATGCGCGCGGGTACGTTGCTCTCGGTGTGCTCGGCCGACCGGATCTCCTCGTCGCGGTCCTCGTCGCGTTCGGATTCCTCGTCGTCCCAGCCGTCGCCGGATTCGGTGTCGTGCGCGGCGCCGTCCGCACCGGAGTCGGTCTCGCCACCCCCGGGCCGGTCGCCGACGACCTCGTCCGGTTGCTCCTCGTCAGCCGCGGTACCGTTCTCCTCGGCCGATGTGCTCATCGGGTCCTCCGCATCATTGGCGTGGTGACGCTTTCGGTAAGGCCGCGTGGTCCGCTTCTTGCGGGCATGCCCACTGCCCTTACGCCGTTTGGAATCTCCACGATGCAGTACCCGCGTGGCCAGGGCCGTGTCGGTGGTCCGGCGGATTCTGGGATGCCGGTCGGCAAGGATAGGAAACAGGACGAAGACCCACAGCACGACCAGCCCGATCCACAGGATCGAATTCGGCATCGTCGTCAGCACCTCCGTCCCGCCTGGTCGTCGTCCGAGCCGCTGCCATGAACCGTGTGCGTCCCGACGCCGGAGTCCTTCCCCGCGGGTACGTCTCGCAGATCGTGGTACGAGCTCTCCACCGGTGGCACATGACGCACCACCGACGTCCGTAGGTTAATTCCGAGTAGGGCCGCGACACGGCAGGCGCGCCGTGCACTTCCGCCACATGAGTCACATTTCCACCAAAGCCGGGTCCGGGCAGGCCGGTTTCGGCGGCACGTCACCGCAGCGTCAACCGTCCTTCCCGCGCCAGCCGATCGACCACCCGGCCGGACAGTTCCTCCACCGTCATCCCGACCAGCAGATGGTCGCGCCAGGCCCCGTCCACATCGAGATATCTACGCAGCAGCCCTTCTTCACGGAAGCCCACATTGCGCAGGACCGCCTGACTCGCCAGATTCTCCGGCCGCACGGTCGCCTCCACCCGGTGCAGACCCACCGGACCGAAACAGTGATCGAGCCCCAGCGCCAACGCCGCCGTCGCCACCCCCTGTCCGCCGAGATCCTTGGCCACCCAGTACCCGATCCACGCCGAACGCAGCGCGCCGCGCACGATATTGCCGACCGTCAACTGCCCGCTGAACGCGCCGTCGACCTCGATCACCAGCGGGATCATCGCGCCGCGGCGCGCCTCCGCCTTCAGGCTCGACCACAGCGGCGGCCAGTTCGAGGCGTGGTTGCGCGCGTCCCAGGTCCCGCGCCCGGTGGGCTCCCACGGTTCCAGATGGTTCTGGTCCCGCAACCTGATCCGGCTCCACGCCGCCGCGTCGCGCAAGCGCACGGGGCGCAACGTCACCTGGCCGGCGGACACCCGCACCGGACCGAGGTGCGCGGGCCACCCGGGGTGCTGGGTGGCCCGGAAAACGTTCATGGACTCCACTTTCTAGCCGCGCTGCGCCAGAAACGCGACCCGGACCTTGTCACCGGTGCGAATCTCGGTGTCGTCGGGTTCGACCACGATGAGACTGTTGGCCTCCGACATGGCGGCCAACAGGTGCGACGACGCCCCGGCGCTGTTGCCCAGCGGCTGCACCAGGTACTCGCCGGTGGCCTCGTCGCGCATCAACTGGGCACGCAGATAGCCCTTGCGGCCCGCCATCGACTGGATGGGGGTGATGGTCCGCGCTCGGACGATCCGGCGCATCGGCTGCCGCCTTCCCAGCGCGATCCGGATCAGCGGCCGCACCATCACCTCGAAAACCACCAGGGCGCCCACCGGATTGGACGGCAGCAGGAAGGTGGGGACCTCGTCGCGGCCGAGACGGCCGAACCCCTGCACCGAGCCCGGGTGCATCGCCACCCGGGCGATCTCCAGCTCACCGAGCCCCTCCAGCGCCTCGCACACCTGATCGGAGGCCCATCCCCCGACCGCGCCGGCGATCACCACCACTTCCGCGCGTACCAGCTGACCCTCGACCACGTCCCGGAGCCGGCGGGGGTCGGCATCGACAATGCCGACCCGGTTCACATCCGCGCCGGCGTCACGCGCCGCGGCGGCCAGAGCGTAGGAGTTCACGTCGTAGACCTGCCCGGGCCCGGGCGCCCGATCGATATCGACCAGTTCCTCGCCGATCGAGATCACCGAAAGCCGGGGGCGCGGATGCACCAGCACCTTGTCCTGACCCACCGCCGCCAGCAGACCCACCTGCGCGGGACCGATGATCGTGCCGGCGTGCACCGCGATGTCGCCCGGCTGCACATCGTCACCGGCCCGGCGCACATAGTCGCCCGACCGCACCGGTTCGTAGACCTTGAGCCGGCCCCGGCCGCCGTCGGTGAAATCCAGCGGCAGCACCGCGTCGGCGAGGGTGGGCAGCGGCGCGCCGGTCGCGACCCGGACCGTCTGCCGGGGCTGCAGCCGGATCGGCTGCCGGGAGCCGGCGAGCACCTCGCCGACCACCGGCAGCGTCAGGTCGACCAGTTCGCCGTCCTCGTCGCGGATATCCGCCCCGGCGGACGCGACATCCACACTGCGTACGGCGTAGCCGTCGATGGCGGCCTGATCGAATCCGGGCAGCGGTCGCTCGGTCACCACATCCTCGGCGCACAGCAGGCCCTGGGCCTCGGAGATCGCGACCCGCACGGGCCGCGGCGCGACGGCCGCGGCGGTCACCTTGATCTGCTGATCCTCAACAGAGCGCATCCAGCCCTTCCCGATGTCCTCGCCCCGCAGGCGTTCTCATTCGTCCGCGGTGAGTTGCGGATTCCACTCCGGACTCAGCCGGTGCTGGAGCCACTCGCGCAGCGCGGGACCGTATTCCTCGCGCTCCAGTGCGAAATCCACCGCAGCACGAAGATAGCCGCCCGGGTTACCCAGATCGTGGCGCGACCCACGGTGGACGACGACATGGACCGGATGGCCCTCCTCGATGAGCAGCGAGATCGCGTCGGTGAGTTGCAGTTCCCCGCCGGCGCCGGGGCCGATGCGGCGCAGGGCGTCGAAGATCGCGCGATCGAGCAGGTAGCGCCCGGCGGCAGCGTAGGTGGACGGCGCCTCGGCCAGGCCCGGCTTCTCCACCATTCCCTTGACGCGCAGCACATTCGGATTGACCGCGTCGGGCACCGGGGCCACGTCGAACACCCCGTAGGCGCTGACCTGATCCTTGGGCACATCGATCGCGCACAGCACGGAACCACCGCGTTTGCGGCGTACCCGGTTCATCACATCGAGCACCCCGCACGGCAGCACCAGATCGTCGGGCAGCAGGACCGCGATGGCGTTCTCATCGGGGTCGAGCACCGATTCGGCCTGCGCCACCGCATGACCGAGGCCGAGCGGTTCCTCCTGCACCACCGAGGTCACATCGAGCAGGCCCGGGGCCTTGCGCACCTTCTCCAGCAGCTGGAACTTGCCGCGCTCGGCGAGAGTGCTCTCCAGCACCAGGTCCTCCACGAAATGCGCGACCACCCCGTCCTTACCCGGCGACGTCACGATCACCAGGCGACTGGCCCCGGATTCGGCCGCCTCGCTGGCCACCAGCTCGATACCAGGGGTGTCCACCACCGGCAACAGTTCCTTGGGGACCGTCTTGGTCGCGGGCAGGAACCTGGTTCCCAGCCCCGCCGCGGGCACGACGGCCGTCCGGAAGCCCGGTTCCGGCGCGGAGGCGCCTTCGCTGCCCTGTTCTGCGGCCTTTTCTGTCATATACACACCCTATCCACCCGGAGCGCCGCCCAAACGGCTGTCCACCGGCTCGCCGCGGACTTTTGCGACGAAACCGGCACCGAGGAGAGCCTATGGTTGTCGCCGTGCCTGTGCCCGACGAGCGTGACAAGCAGGCCTGGCGCGCGGAGATCCGCGCCCGCCGGGCGCGACTACCCGAACTCGTGCGCGCCGCGGAAGCGGCGGCACTGGCCGCCGCGGCCGCGGACCTCGGGCCCGCCGAGTGGGTGTGCGCCTACGTACCGATGCCCGCGGAACCCGGTTCGGTGGCCGTGCCCGAGGCGCTGCGCGCGGCCGGCAGCCGGGTGCTGTTGCCGGTGACCGGGGCGCCCGGCCCGCTGTGCTGGAGCGAGTTCACCGGCGCCGGATCGCTGCGGCCGGGGCGCTACGGCCTACTGGAACCGGTGGGTCCGGTCCTTCCGCCGGAAACGGTCGCGCGGGCCGAGGTGCTGCTGATCCCGGCACTGGCGGTGGACCGGCGTGGGGTCCGGCTCGGCCAGGGCGCCGGCTACTACGACCGGACCCTGGGTATGGCCGATCCCACAGCCCGGCGCACCGTGGTCGTCCGCGACGACGAGGTGGTCGAGCGGCTGCCCGAGGAACCACACGATATCCGGATGACCTGGGCGCTCACCCCGGGCGGCGGCCTGCGCCGGCTCGGCGGGGCAGCGCCCTGAGCCCCCGCCCGCGGTGGCACTCGGCACAATGGGAGGCATCCGGGAATCAATCGGCGATTGGCACTGTTGGCACTGTCGGCTGTAGAGTGCTAAGTCTCGAATACTGCGGAGGACCCAGTGCCAACCTATTCATACGCGTGCACCCAGTGCGACAACCGCTTCGATATCGTTCAGTCCTTTACCGACGAGGCTCTCACTGTCTGCTCGGAGTGCTCCGGCGCCCTGCGTAAGCTCTTCAATTCGGTGGGCATCGTCTTCAAGGGCAGCGGCTTCTACCGGACCGACAGCCGCAGCGGCGCCTCGACGGCCAGTGAACCGGCCAAGTCCGACAGCTCCACGTCGAGTTCTTCGGGGTCCGGTGCGAAATCCGGCGCGGACAAGGGATCCTCCGGCGCCTCCTCGGCTCCCGCCGCCGCTGCCAGCTGAGATAGACATCGCCGTCCGGCTCTCTCCGACCGGATCGATGACAGCGGCCGGGGATCGCGGATGATCCATCCACACCCCCGGAGTTGTCCACAATCCCGCACAACCCCGGGCCCGCGACCGGAAAGCGCTCCTACGCTCGGACCATGAGCCGCCCCCGTCCTCCTGCCCGTACGGGCATCGGCCGCCGCGCCCTCGGCGCCGGCGACACCTGGCGCGACGCCTTCGCCGATCGCCCACCCTGGGCCGACGGGGTGTTGCTGCGCCGCGTACTGGCCGGATTGTGCGCACTCGCGGCCGTCGCGCTTTTCCTCCGCGGCGATCCGGCCCACGCGCGCAACTCCGTCGTGGTCGCGGCCCGCGACCTGGCACCCGGCCATCTGCTCACAGCCGCGGATCTCCGCCTCACCTCCTACCCCCGGGACGCCGTGCCCGACGGCGCGGCCACCGACCCCGCGCCGCTGTACGGTGCCGTACTCACCGCGGCCCTACGAGCGGGCGAGGTGCTCACCGATGTGCGCGTGGTCGGGCCGCGGCTCGCCGAGGCGGCCACCGGCCGGCCGGACGCCCGGATCGTGCCGGTGCGCTTGGCCGATACCGCGATCGCCGAGATCCTGCGCGCCGGAGATCGAGTGGACGTGGTGGCCGCCGCCGCCGAGGATCCGGCACTCGCGCACACCCTGGCGGTCGACGCCGCGGTGGTGCTGGTGTCGGGACCGCCGGCGGATTCCGGCAACCGCCACGCCGAACGGATCGTGCTGGTGGCGATGGACGCCCGCCGGGCAGCGGTCGTCGCCGCGGCCTCGTTGAGCAGCGCACTCACCGTCATCTTTCACTGATCATCCGGCCCCACGACCAAGGGACCCGCCGCGAGAACGCGACAGGTCCCTCCACCGAGATGTGGGTCCGGCCGGGGGCGGGATCCCCGCCGGATGAGCCTTACGGCCGGATCAGCCGAGGCTGAACGGCTGACCCCACAGGGTCACCACGGACATCACGTGATCGGTCTCGACCTTGACCCGCACGAACGCGCGCGCTTGGGCGTAGCCGCCGCAGCCGTTGAGGCCGATGGTCTGGTCGGACCAGGTCACCGAGCCGCTGTTGCCCTTGAACTTGTTGTTGGTGGCGTGGTCCTCGTCGCCGTAGTCGTCCGGCTTCTCGATATCCAGCACATAGAAAGACTTCGCCTGGCCGGGGCCGAGGGTCAGGTTGGCGCCACCTTTGCCGCTCGGAGTCAGCTCGCCGGAGCCGTCGCTGACCTTCACGTCCCCGGTGACACTGCCATCGACACCGCCACCGGCGATATTGACCTGGCAGCCGACGACGTAGCCGGGGTAGATCTTGCCGCCGACCTTCTCGCCACCTGCGATCTGGACCTGCGCACTACCGGAGACCCATGCATTGCGATGGACCGGAGTGGCGCCCATGGACGGGCTGATATTGGCCGATTCGCCGACGATGCGCACGGTGACCGCAGTGCCGTCCGACAGGACCTTGGTGATCTCGCCACCGGGCAGCGGGATGAAGGTATCGGCGTTGGCGGCGCCGGTGGAGAACAGGCCCAGCGCCATAGCGGCGGCCGCGCCGACGCCGGCAAGGCGCGCCAGATTCTTACGGTTGAACATGTGTATGTGCCCCTCTGGGGTTGAATTCGCGACAGCGAGAGTTGTGGTGGGTGAATTCGACCGGTGCCGGTGTCAGCCGATGCTGAACGGCTGCCCGTAGAGGGTGGTCTTCGAGTAGTGGTCACCGATGATCTCGACGACGGTGTAGGCCCGGGCCTGCGCGTAACCGGCGCAACCCTGGATCGCCATCTCGACATCCTGGTACTCGACCGAGTAGACACCGGGCTTCTCGATGTCCTTGTATTCGATCTGCACGAACTTGACCTGGCCCGGGCCCAGCTTGAGGCCGACCGAGCCGCCGATGCTGCCACCGTCGAGCTTGACCCCGACCGAGCCGCCCAAGCTGATCGCGTTGTCGGCGATGCTCACCTGGCAGCCGACGATGTAGCCGGTGTTGATCTGGGAGGCGCCGTGCGTCGAGGAGTTGTTGGTCCCGTCCGCGTTCGTGGGGCCGTTGTTCGGACCGGCCTCGCCCTCGGGGGTCACCGCGACGTCGGCGGTGGCGTTGCCGGAGACCCACACGGTCCGGCCCGCGCCGTTGGCGGCCAGGGAGGGCGAGATGAGCGCGCTCTCATGGGTGCGGGTGATCTTCACGCCGGGCCCGAGTTTTTCACCGTCGGGCAGCGGAACGAAAGTGTCCGCGTTCGCGGCACCGGTCGAGAACAGGCCCATGGCCACCGCCGCGACAGCGCCGACGCCCAGAGCGCGCGCGCCGCAGCGCAGACCGGTGGTGCGGTTCTTGCTCATATTTCCCCTCATCAAGGTTTTCAGCGACACCCGGCAGCGCAGCGATTCGATTGCCGGGGCGGCCCGAGAACAGGCTGCATAGAGCTTGAGGGACGGCTGTAGCCACCAGATGAACCCGAAACCACACAACCGGTGAACACTCGAGTACTGTGCCGCTGACACGGTGTGTCGACCGGATGAGTGCCAGGTAGCCGGAAGGTGACGGGTGCGGGGGAAACGAGGTGCGGGCACCGGCTGTCCCGGCCCCGTGGAAGCAGAATACGGGCCCGCCGCTGCTGCGGCGGGCCCGTATTCGTGCCGATATGCCGGTTCAGCCGAGGCTGAAGGGCTGACCCCACAACGTGACGAAGGTGATCACGTTCTCGGTTTCCACCTCGACCTTGACGAACGACCGGGCCTGCGCGTAGCCGCCGCAGCCGCTCAGACCGATGGTCTGATCGGACCAGGTCACCGACCCACTGTTGCCCTGGAATTCGTTGTTGGTTGCGTGATCTTCGCTGCCGTAGTCGTCCGGGCCCTCGATATCGAGCACGTAGAACGATTTGGCCTGACCGGGGCCGACGGTGAGGCTGCCGCCGGTTTCGGCGCCCGGACTCACGGCGCCTTCGGTGTCCACTTCGGCGCCGGCGCCGCCCTCGGCACCGCCACCGTCGATATTGACCTGGCAACCGACGACATAGCCGGGGAAGATCCTGCCGCCCACGTCCTCGCCGCCGGCGATCTCGACCTGCGCGCTGCCGGAGGCCCACGCGTTGCGGTGGATCGGTGTGGCGCCCATCGACGGGCTGATGGTCGCCGACTCACCGACCATGCGCACGGTCACCACCGTGCCGTCGGACAGCGTCTTGACGAGTTCGCCGCCGGGCAGCGGGATGAAGGTGTCGGCACTGGCCGCTCCGGTGGAGAACAGGCCCAGCGCGATGGTGGTGGCGGCGCCGACGCCGGCCAGGCGCGCCAGATTCTTACGGTTGATCATGAGAGTTACCGACCCTTCGGGGGAGAGCTCGCGAAATGCGAGAGAGATTCGATCGACGTGGACGGGCGCGACAGCTCAGCCGATGCTGAACGGCTGGCCGTACAGGGTGGTCTTCGAGTAGTGGTCGCCGATGATCTCGACCACCGTGTACGACCGCGCCTGCGCATAGCCCGCGCAACCCTGGATCTCGATCTCGGCATCCTGGTACTCCACCGAGTACTTGCCGGGTTTCGTGATGTCCTTGTAGTCGATCTGCACGAACGCGACCTCACCCGGGCCCAGATCGACGCCCACGGACCCGCCGACGCTACCGCCGTCGAGAGACAGGCCCAGCGAGCCGCCCAGGCCGATCGCATCCTCCCCGATACTCACCTGGCAACCGACGATATAGCCGGTATTGAGCTGCGAAGCGCCGTGCGTGGACGAGTTGTTGGTCCCGTCCGCGCCGGTCGGACCGTTGTTCGGGCCCGGTTCGCCTTCGGGCGTCACGGCAACGTCGGCGATGGCGTTTCCGGAGACCCAGACCACGCGGCCCGCGCCGTTGGCCGCCATGGAGGGCGATACGACAGCATGCTCACCCGTACGGGTGATGGTCACTCCGGGGCCGGCCTTCTGACCGTCGGGCAGCGCCACGAAGGCGTCGGCATCCGCGGCGCCCACCGACAACAGGCCCACTGCGACGGCGGCCGCGGCACCGACACCCGCGATCCTGGCGCCGTTACGTACACCGTCGGTGCGGTTCTCGCTCATATTTCCCCTCATCATGTCGGACAAACAGCATGGCCTACGAGACTCGGACAGCTGACTCGCCGGCTCCGACCAGTGTTTCGCTCGTTTGTTACCTACAGGTGACCTGTTGTTATTTCGGTGCAACGCCGCAAATCGGACAATGCACGCCAATGCGACCGGCGGGAACCGCAAAGCGGGAGCCGCGCCGGACCACCATTGCGGCGGTCGACGAAACCGAGATTAAACGGTCGGTAACAGGTTGGACAAAGGGTGCTTTCGCTATACGTTAATGTGATTCAAGTCACATACGTTCGCGTAGTAGGTCTAACTCGTAGGAAAACGCAGGTGGCGACGTCCACACAGGACATAGGCCCCGAGAATCTCCCGGAAAGAAAGCGTCAAAAGAATAGGCCCCTTTAAATCCCCGTCGCGGCGAGCGGAACATTATAATCTCGCCATTCCGATACGGGACAATTTCAGAGGAATTCCGCCCCCATCACCCCCCGGACAGCGCGCGCCGGCCTCGACTAATTCAATCGAAAACTGTTGCGCGCCAACACATTTCCGGGTTACCCGGTGCCGCCGTGATGCGGTGGCACCTGTGCATGCCACCAGTCGTCGTCGGCACCGGACGACCCACCGTCGTCCCGCTCGTCCCGTGTGGTCGACGGCAGCACCTCACCGAAAATCCGGTCCAGACGCGCCGGGTCCCCCGTCCGGCGGCGTGCCCGACGGGGGACCTCAGGGGTGTCGCCCTCACTCATACCGCCCGCTCCGGCTCATTCCAGCAGCCCGGACAACTCACCGATGACCCGGCTCGCCAGCGGACCCAGCGTCGCCATGCCGTCGCGGATCGCGGCCCGGGTACCCGGCAGGTTCACCACCAGCGTGCTGCCCGAGATGCCGGCCAGGCCGCGGGACAGTCCGGCGTCCAGCGAACCGGCCACCCGGCCCGACGCCCGCAAGGCCTCACTGATCCCGGGCAGATCACGGTCGAGTACCTCCGAGGTGGCCTCGGGCGTGACATCGCGCGGCGACATACCGGTGCCGCCGACCGAGATCACTATGTCCACCCCACCGATCACCGCGGTGTTCAGCGCGTTACGGATCGCCACCTCGTCGGCCTCCACCGAAACGGAAGCGTCGACGAGGAATCCCGCCTCGGTGAGCAGTTCGGTGACCAGGGGGCCCAGCGAATCCTCGCCACCGTGCGCCGTTCGATCGTCCACCACCACGACCAGTGCACGCCCCGCAACAGGAGCATCGATTTCCATACCGCTCACCGTAGCGCCGATCGCGAGCGCCGCGTGTGCGCCCCCGGCCACCTTCTGCATCATCGTCCTCCCTCCACCGCGGCGGCGGCGGCGAGGGTCACCTCGGCCGTGCGGGTATTTCCGCCACGTTCGTCGGTATATGTCACTGTCACCTTGTCTCCCGGCTGTTTCGACCGCACCGCGGCGACCAGCGCGTCACCGGAGTCGATCGTGCGGTCGTCGAGGCGGGTGACGATGGACCCGGACGGAATCCCCGCCGCGGCCGCCGGCCCGTTCGGCGTGACATCGAGAACCCGCGCGCCGTGGACCGACTCGTCCCGTTGCACGGTCATCCCGATCTGCGCGTACGTCGCGTGTCCGCTCTTGATCAACTCGTCGGCGACCCGGCGCGCCTGATCCACCGGAATCGCGAACCCGAGTCCGATGGAACCGCTCTGCTGGCCTCCCGCGCCCGAGGACCCCAGGCTCGCGATCGCGGTATTGATCCCGATCAGCCGACCCTCGGCGTCGACCAGCGCGCCGCCGGAATTACCCGGGTTGATCGCGGCATCGGTCTGGATCGCGTCGATGACCGGATTCGGCACGGTCGGGTCGTTGCCGCCTTCCCCGGTGGTCGACACCGGGCGATTCATCGCCGAGACGATCCCCGTGGTCACCGTGCCCGCCAGGCCCAGCGGCGAACCGATCGCCACCACCGGCTGACCTACCTGTAAATTCGCCGAGCTACCCAGTTCGATCGGCTGCAGATCCGTCTTCCCGCGCACCTTGATGACCGCGAGATCGGAGACCGGATCGGCACCCACCAGAGACGCCTGTGCCGTACTGCCGTCGGAGAAGGTCACCGACATATCGCCGTTCCCGCCGCCCCCGGCCGCGACATGGTTGTTGGTCAGGATCAAGCCGTCCGAGGACAGCACCACCCCGGACCCCTCCCCCTGCCCGCGGTTACTGGCGACCTCGATCATCACCACCGACGGCAGCACCCGCTGCGCTACCGCCTGGGTGGACCCGGCCGGCGCGTTCGCCGTGTTCTGCACCTTCGGCACCGGCCCGTCCAGCGCATTCGTCGCCGCCGGGCGATCGCCCGAATCGCTGACCAGCGCCCCCACCGCGCCGCCGATACCGCCGCTCACCAGGGCCAGCGCGACCGCCCCGGCCACCAGACCGGTACGCACCGGACTCCGGCGCGGGGGCGGCGGCGCGGCGGCATAGAACTGCCCGGAATCGCCGGGCGGCGGCCCGGCGAACGACCCGCCGGCAACCGGATACGCAGCCGTATCGCCCGCCCGGCCGCCCGGGAACTGCGGTCCACCCGGATACTGCGGAATCCCGCCTCCCGGCGCCTGACCGGGCCCGGCCGGGTCGCCGCCCGGCCCGGAATCAGGCGGCAGCCCAGCCTGCGGCTGCGGCGTCGAGGGCGGCACCGGTCCCGATTCCGGCCCGGCCGGCCGATCGGTGAAATCCTCGGTCATAGTTTCCCTTTTCTGCTCATATTCGCTGTCCAGCCTGCCGACCACTACTGAGAACGAACTGAGAGCTGCATTAATTTGCGGTGCTCATAGTTGTGTTCGTCCGCCCGTCTCCGGCAGGGCGGTCCCAACCCCCGTGACCCCGTTCCTCACCACGCCCATCCGCTGCTGCGCTCCTCCGCTCTCGCCCAGAACCGGCCGGGCTCCGACCAGAGGTGCCGACTACCCGAGTAGACCGAAGGCGCACGCTGAAACGCACCTCGAACAGCCCGGCCGACCCACGGCACGCACTGTAAATGCCCGACGAACCCCGCACCCCGAACCCCCGAGCGCGAGTCGAGCATGCGACCGCACCCTCGAATGCCGACCCAACCCCATGCGTCGAGTCTTACGAGACACCTCCAAGGGTTGAGGCCCCCTTGGTCTCGCCGTTTCGGCCTCGAAAGCGCCGCGCGAAGCGCAAGTCTCGAGGCCGAA
>NZ_JBEXLL010000038.1:0-61877 GCF_040609955.1 Nocardia sp. NPDC004568 | reverse complement strand
ATTCGGCCTCGAAGCGCATGCGCCGAAGGCGCGAGTCTCGAGGCCGAAACGGCGAGACACAAGGGGGCCTCAACCCCGCGCCGCCGGAGGCGGCGCCGAAAACACAGCTCAGTTCCAGTCGCCCAGGCCGTCGCCGGCGTCGAGGGTGCCGCCCTGGGTGTTCTGCACGACCACAGCGTCACCCTTCTTGACGTTTTCGTAGAACCACTTGGCGTCCTCGGTGCTCACGTTGAGGCAGCCGTGGCTGGTGTTCGCATAACCCTGCGAGCCGACCGACCACGGTGCGGCGTGGACGAAGATGCCACTGTTGGAGATGCGGGTCGCGTATTCGACGTCGAGTTTGTAGCCCTCGGGAGCGTCGATCGGGACACCGTAGGTGGACGAGTCCATGACCATTTCGCGCTTCTGCTCGCCGACGATGTAGGTGCCGTTGGGCGTTTCGTGGTCGACCTTGCCCATCGAGGTCGGCATGGTGCGGACGACCTCGCCGTTACGGGTCACGGTGATCATCTTGGTGTTGTCGTCGGCGGTGGCGATCACCGCGTCGCCGACGTGGAACGCGCTGCGGCTACCGCCGGCCTCGACCACGATGTCGCTCTGCGCGGGCCAGAACTCGGTGGGCCGCCAGCGCACCTGCTTATCGCTCCACCAGTAGAAGTGCCCGGGCACCTCGGTCGAGGAAGTGATCTTGATGGCGCGCTCGGCGGCAGCCCGATCCTCGACCGGATCCTTGAAGTTGATGATGATCGGCTGCGCGATACCGACCTCCTCGCCCTCGGAGGGGTTGATCGCCGGAGGTGCGAAGTTCGCCGCCGGCGGCGCGGGCTCGACGGCGCCTGCCGCCGACCCGGAGGGCAGGGCCGGCAGTGCGTAGGCGGGAGCCGTGGCCACTGTGGTGGCTGCGGCGACCGCGGCCGTCAACAGGACACCCTGGCGGAGCCGCCGCTGAGCACGGCGACCGGTCGACAGCGACCCGGTGTTGTCGAAGACATGCATAAAAGTGTTCGTCCGTCCATTCGACTCTGGAGCGCACGGGGCCAGTGGGCCGCCGATACGTCCTTCGGAGCACCCCGGCGAGTGTTCGCGGAGTTCTGTGGAGCCCCTCCACGGCCGTCCGTCCCGTGGACGTCTGGTCGTCCGCGCGCCGCCGGTCGTAGAGTTGTGGAGCGGTCCCGACGGGCTGGTGCACACCGCGGAAGCTCGCTGGGATCCAGCTGATGCGCCACCGCTCCGACTTCCTTCGTACTGCCTTGACGAAGTCGTGACCAGTCCCGGTTTCCGTTATATAGCCGTGATGCATCCCCGGTGTGTGGCACCACGCTCCCTCGGCGCGCCGGTCCTTGCCCCGCTGCATACGCGGTGGGCCGGGGATTCCTGTTCGGACGGTGTGTCCGACCACACCGAGGGTGATCTTCGTTACCAAACCTGTCGATGAGATATGTCACGTCACCCGGCTGTCTCCGCGCCGGGGCGGGTACCGCCGGTAGGCGCGGCTCCCCGCCCGCGGCGTCAGCGGAGTCGACGCTCGGGCCGCCATGGTGTATTCATGGCGTGATATTGCTGGCGGAGCTGTAGTGAGGCGCGGATTCGATGCGGAGGCAGAGTTCGGCATCACCGCGGGAGGACTGTGCGTGTCTGGTTGGGCATCATCTCGATTGTCGGTGGCGATCGCCGGGGCCGCAGTGGCGGCCGGTCTGGCGGTAGCGGGCTGTGGTTCCACCATCGAGGGCCGGGCGCAGCCGGTGATGGAGACCGGCACGGTGGACGCGGTGGATGTGACCGGTACTCCCGGCTCCGGCGAAACTTCGCGAACCACCACCTCCAGCGTGCCGACCACCACTCCGGAGGGCGGCGATGTCAGTTTCGACGCCGAGATCGGTGACTGCGTGACCCTCGGCGGGACCACCACCGACGCCAGTATCGAAGAGGCGTCCTGTGGCAGCAACGAGTCGAACTACAAGGTGATCGGTAAGGCCGAGCAGAGCAGCCAATGTGTCGGCGATGCCGACAACTACTACGCCGAGAGCCGCAACGGTATCGAGATGGGGGCGTTGTGCCTCGATATCGACTGGGTGGTCGGCGGCTGTATGGATGTGGGCGGCGGGACCACCGGCCCCGAGCGTATCGATTGCACCGAGACCTCGGCCGCGGACGGGGTGAAGGTCGTCGCGATCGAGCAGGACGCCACGGACGTCAACGCCTGCGGCGCGGGCAGCTCCGGATACGTGTACCCGGAGCGCCGCTTCGTGGTGTGCGTAGACGAACTCTGAGATCCGCGGGCGGCGCGAGGCCGGCCCGACGTGCGGAAACGAACGAGGCGGGCACCAGGGGTGCCCGCCTCGTTTCTGTCTCTCCGGTAGCCGCTAGATGGGCCGGTAGCCGGCTCCGATGCCGTGGCGACTGTCGATATCGCCCATGATCGTCGTCATGTTCGTACCGACCTCGGGGCCGAAGCAGGCGATGGCCAGGTAGGCGTTCACCATGCCGACCAGGGTGGAACCGACGACGACCGGGGCGCCGGAGTCGCCTTCCATCACACACATCTGCGACCAGGTCTCCATACTGCTGGCGAAGATGTCGCCATAGGCCAGACCGCAGGTGTTGCCGGTGGTGCGGCCTTCCTTGCAGACGATATTGGGGAACTGGGCCGGCGCGCCGACCCCGGTGATGCTCAGGTTGCCGACCCGGTTGACCGGGGTCACCCGGGCCGGATCGAATTCGAGTACCGCGTAGTCCAGATCCTGGTTGGAGTAGACGAACCGGCCGAGTGCGCCGGCGCCCGGGTCCTGTTCCGAATACACCTCGTGCCCAGGCGTTCCGCAGTGTCCTGCGGTGAGGCCGACGAGTCTGCCGGCGCCGTCGTGACCGATCGTGGTGAGCGTGCACTGGATCGCATACTCGGACATATGGCCGGACTCGGAGGAGATGATGAGCCCCGAGCCACCACCGAGTACGGGCCGGGCGGGATCGGCGGCCGCCGTCCCGGTGCCGAGTAGCGCCGTACTCAGCGCGACGGCGAAGACGGCGCTGGCCGCCTGGGCGAGTTTCCTGAACATATCCCTCCAGACCTTGAAGCCGCACGATATCAATGTGTGGCACCTCATCGTGGCAGCAAAGGCCCCGACGCGCGCCCCGAGTAGCCGTTACCCGCGAGTTCCGTTGCGTAACAGAGGGGTTCGGCTATTCGGTCGTGCATTCGGCCGGGGTGCTCCGCGTGCGGTGCGCACCGCACGAACTCCGGCCACGATAACCCTCGGAAGAATAGCCGAACGCTATTAATTGTTCCGGATTTGGGCGCGCGGGTCGAGTAACGGTCGAATCTCCACACTGCCGCGAAAGGGTTAATTTCCCGGAATATCGTCCGTTATTTAAGTGAACCATGATTCGCACCCGTTCTCGCGGTCCTGGCTGCATTCGGGGCCGGTCAGCGGTATGTTCCTCTGGTGTCGCGGAACTTGCGTTGGGATACACACCAAGGAATCGGCGATAACTCGGTGGTCACGCCACAAAGTGATGAACATCTGTGACCGCGGTCTCGCGCCTATGGTGTGTTCCGCACTACTACGTAGTAAGGTGCCTCAAGCAAACCAGCCGTCGGGGTAGGTAACCGACGTCGAGAGGGGTTAGTCAGTGCAGTCGACCAAGAGTCCACCAACAGGTTCTCGGTTGAGCGGAGCGGTCGAGTGGACGCGGGACTACTGGCGCGACCACCCCCGACGTTCATTGGAGACGCTCGGCCGGCAGATGACCATGGGTGTCGAAGCGGTTTCCGAACTCGTGGTCAGTATCTTTCGCGGCCGGTTCCCCCTCGACGAGTTCATCCGGCAGTGCGCCTTCATGGCGAGCGTTGCCGCGGCGCCCACACTGCTCGTCGCGATTCCGATCGGTGTCATCGTATCCATCCAGGTCGGCGCGGTCGCACAGCAGGTCGGCGCCACCTCGTTCATCGGTGCGGCGAACGGTCTGGGCATCATTCAGCAGGGCGCGCCACTGGTCACCGTGCTGATGATCGCGGGCGCGGTCGGTTCCGCGATCTGCGCCGATCTCGGCTCCCGGACCATTCGCGAAGAAATCGACGCGATGAAAGTCATGGGCGTCGACCCGTTGCGCCGGCTCGTGGCGCCCCGGCTCGGCGCGGCAATGCTGGTCAGCGTGCTGCTCTGCGGTTTTGTGGTCTTCGTCGGATTTCTGACCGGATACATTTTCAATATTTTCGCCCAGGGCGGCACCCCGGGCTCCTATATCGCGACCTTCGCCTCGTTTGCGATAACGCTCGACCTGCTTGTCGCGCTGGTGAAATCGCTGTTGTTCGGTCTGCTCGCGGCAATCATCGCCTGCGATACCGGATTGAACACCCGCGGTGGTCCGGGCGGTGTCGCCAACTCGGTGAATACCGCCGTTGTCATGTCCGCGGTGATGTTGTTCGGAGTGAATGTGATCTTCACCCAGGTGTACAACACTTTGTTCCCCCCGCAGGTGGTGTGAGCCGGTGTCCGCAACCTATGTGCCCCCGCTGCTCAAACCACTGCAGCAACTGCGAAATGCGGCCGGGGCTCCGGTCGATTGGCTGGCCCGGCTCGGGCACCAAGTGTTCTTCTTCCTGCGCTCGGTCGGCTCGATGCCGCTGGCGTTCAAGCAGTACCCCAAAGAAGTCTGGCGCCTGCTCTCGGATGTCACCTGGGGCAACGGCAATCTCATCGTCGGTGGCGGGACCATCGGCGTTGTGCTCATCCTGAGCGCGTTCGGCGGAATGACCGTGGCCATCCAGGGCCACACCTCGCTCGATCTGCTCGGACTCAGCCCGATCACCGGCGCCATCTCGGCCTTCGCCACCACCCGCGAGCTCGGTCCGCTGCTCGCCGCACTGGCCTTCGCGGCCCAGGCGGGCTGCCGGTTCACCGCCCAGCTCGGCGCCATGCGCATCTCCGAGGAGATCGACGCGCTGGAGTCGGTGGCCATCCGCCCGCTGCCCTACCTGGTGAGCACCCGGATGATCGCGGCGATGATCACCATCCTGCCGCTGTACTGCCTGGGCCTGGCGATGGCCTACATCTCCTGCTCGCTGACCGTGCAGCTCATCGGCGGTACCGCCAGCGGCACCTACCAGCACTACTTCTATCAGTTCCTGATTCCGACGGACGTGCTGTACTCGCTGCTCAAGGCAATCGTCTTCGTCGCCATCACCACATTCATCCAGTGCTACTACGGCTTCTTCGCCTCCGGTGGTCCCGAGGGCGTGGGTGTGGCGGCCGGTCGCGCGATCAAGATGTGCATCATCGCCACCGTTTTCGTGGACCTCTTCATGACCTTGGCCATCTGGGGTGTCAACCCCGGCATCCGGATCTCGGGGTAGGCAATGATCATCGATCCGAGTGGGCGTGGGCCCACGATGAAGCAGTTGCTGATCGCGGGCGTTTGCGGCCTGATCGTCTTCGCGGTCGTGCTGGGCTTCCTGATGGCTCGGTATCAAGGCTATTTCGTGGAAAAGGTCAGGGTGACGGCCAACCTCACCACCACCGGTGACGGGCTGCCCGAACAAGCCGACGTCAAGTTCCGGGGTGTGCTGGTCGGCGCGGTCAAGAACGTGTCGGTCGCCGCCCAGGGCGAACTGCAGCAGGTAAATATCGAACTGAAGCCCGAATTCGCCGACGGAATCCCGGCCACGGTCACCGCCCGGGTGGTGCCCAGCAACCTGTTCGCCGTCACCTCGGTGGAACTGGTCTACAACGGGCCCAGCCAGGAGCACCTCGACGAGGGCTCGACCATCGAGGAAGACCGCAGCCAGGGCACCATCGCCCTGCAGGACACCCTGACCACGGTGCAGAACATCCTCGACGCCATCGACCCGATGCAGTTCGGCCGGGTGCTGGGCACCCTGTCCTACGCGCTGGACGGCAGCGGCCGGATGCCCGGATCGACCATCGAACGGATCGACCGCTGGGTGACCTCGGTCGACGAATCGATCCCCGATCTCGGTGTCTTCCTCGCCGACCTCTCGGGCTCGGCACATGCGCTCAACGAATCGGCGCCGGAACTCATGGACGTGCTGGCCTCCTCGGTGAAGACCGCGAGCACGATCGCCGACCGGCGCGAGGAATTGGTGAACGTGATCACCGGCGCCAGCAGTATGGCCGATCAGATCAACGATCTGTTCGCCCGGAACCCGAATGTCGGTAAAGAGCTCACCGTCGGGCTGAACCAGACCTTCGGGGCGCTGGCCGCCAACCCGTCGTCGATCACCAACGCCATCAGTAACCTGAACAACTCGTCGCGCAAGCTGAGCACGGTGTTCACCTGGGGGCCGCAGCGGCAGATGGTCTGGAACGCGGGTGTCACCTTCACCCCGTTCAACCCCAATACCGTGGCGGACTGCCCGCGCTACGGCGATCTGGCCGGTCCGAGCTGCGCCACCGCCCCCGCGGTCGCCGATCCGGGCTATCTCCCTGAGCAGGTGAAACCGCGCCGGCTCCCCGCCGCCGACGGGCTGCCGGTGCTGCCGCCGCTGCCCGGACTGCCGCAGATCCCGGGGGTCACCACCCAGGCCGGCGCGCCCGCGCCGACGGCACAGGCACCGGGCAACAACCCGTTCGCCGGTACGCCGCTGGAAGGGCTTTTCCCCCAGGAGTTGCCGCAGCTTCCGGGCCTGCCCGGCGCCCCGGCGCCCGCCCCGGCCGCGCAGCCCGGCGCGCAGCCGCAGAACCCGCCGGCCCAGCCGGGTGCGCCCGCACCGGCCGCGGACCGCGGCACTGCCTCGGGTACCGGCGTGGTGCCCGCGGCCGCACCGATCACCTACGAGGGCGACGCCGCGGTGGAGACGCTGCTGGGGCGTAAGCCGTCCTCGATGGAGTACCTGATGCTGAGTTCGATTCTGGAAGGCGGAACCCTGCGCGTGACCGAGGAGGCCGCCTCGTGAGGGGAGTTCGCAAACCGCTGATCGGGTTCGGCCTGTTCGCGGTGGTATCCGTGCTGGTCACGGTGCTGGTATGGAATACGCTGGCGCGTACGGTCGACGGTGGTACGAAATCGTATTCTGCGGTCTTCACCGATGTACTGGGCTTGCGTGAGGGCGATGACGTCCGGATGGCGGGTGTGCGGGTCGGCAAGGTCCAGAAGATCGAGGTCACCGACGATCACAACGCCAAGGTCAGTTTTATCGTCCAGGACGATCAGACGCTCTTCGGCAACACCAAGGCGCTGGTGCGCTACCAGAACCTGATCGGCCAGCGCTATGTCGCGCTGGCGCCGGGGTCCGGTGGGGATGCGTCCCAGTTGCCCGAGGACGGCACCATCCCGGTGGACCGCACCGAGCCGTCCTTCGATATCTCGGCGCTGCTCAACGGTTTCCAGCCGCTGTTCGAGGTGCTCGAGCCGGCGCAGGTGAACCGGCTCTCGGAAACCTTCATCCTCGCGTTGCAGGGTGACCGGGTATCGCTGAGCTCGTTCATCACCCAGGCGGCCACCATGGCCACCGACTTCCAGCGGCGCGACGCCATCCTCAGCGATGTGATCACCAACCTCAGCGGTGTGATGGCCGGTCTGGCCAAACGAGGGGACGAATTGGAGACGCTGATAACCCAGACGCGGGCGCTGATCGGCGGTTTGTACGAGCAGGGGCAACAGCTGCTCGGCTCGACCGAGCAGATCGCGGGCGCGACCACGGCTCTCGTCGGCATGGTCGGCAATATCCAGCCGAAGCTGGAGGCCGTCCAGAATTCGACACGTGACGCTTTGACCCTGTTCCTGGCCAACGGCGCCAAGCTGGATCAGGCCGCGATCGACCTCCCGTCCATCCTCGCCGACGCCGGACGCTTCACCTCCGAGGGCGCGTACGCCAACGCCTACATCTGCCGACTGGATGTATCGCTCTACGGTGTGCTCTTCCCACGCGGGCTGTTCTCCCAGATCGGCGGCAATTCCCAATCGGCGGTGTGCCGGCCATGATGACAAAACTCAAAACCTGGTTCAACAACAATCGGTACTTCGGCCTCGGCATCATCGGCGTCATCGTGGTCGCTGTCGTGGTGATCGCCTCGAGCGGGTTCCGCAACCTCGGGATCGGTGAACAGTCCATCGAGGCCGAGTTCGTGCAGTCCGCGGGTATCACCGTCGGTGACAAGGTCGATGTCGCCGGGGTGCCGGTGGGCCGGGTCGCGGCCGCCGAACTCGAGGGCGATCACGTCCTGCTGACCCTGCAGGTCAGCAATGACGTGAAGCTGGGACCGGACGCCCGGGCCGCCATCAAGATGGCGACCCTGCTCGGCGCTCGCTATGTGGACCTTGATCCCGGTGACGGCTCCGGCCTGCCCGACGACCGGATCCCGAAGACCAATACCGCGGTCCCCTACGACCTCGCCGATGTGGTCTCCAAGGGCACCCCGGAGTTCCAGGAACTGGATCCCGGCAAACTGGCCGAATCGCTGAACCTGTTCAACGAGCAGTTGAACGGGTCGCCGGAACTGGTCGTCCAGTCGCTGGACAGCATCGGTGCGCTGGCCAAGGTGATCGATCAGCGCAAGGACGATGTCTCCCAGCTGCTCAAGGACCTCGACCGGGTGACCACCATCCTGGCCGACAACCGCAACAGCGCACTGCTGATCATCACCCAGGGTGAGGCCATCGCCTCGCGGGTGGTGGAACGGCAGCAGCTGCTGCGGACGCTGCTCGACAATGTGGCCACGCTGACCGCGCAGTTGCAGGCGATCGGCGCCCAGAACAACAACCAGTTCGGCACCACGCTCGACCAGCTGAACGTCATGGCGTCGGGCCTGCAGAAGAACAAGGACAACCTGGATCGGCTGTTGTCGATCATGCCGCCGTCGGTGCGCTACCTGGCCAATGCGTGGGGTAACGGCAACTACGCCGAGGTCGGCATTCCGTGGCTGTTCCCGGACAACTGGTTGTGCTTCGCCCAAGTCGCCGAAGGGTGCCAGGGATGATCAAGAACAAGATCCGGATCGTGAAGCGGACCGCCCAGGCGCTGGTCATCGGGGTCTCGGCGGTCGCGCTCGGCAGCTGTTCGGTGGTGAACAGCGTGACCGGCGGAGATATAAAAATCACCGCCGACTTCGAGAACATCGCCGGCATGTTCGAGGGCAACCCGATCACCGTGCTGGGGCTCGAGGTCGGCAAGGTCGACAAGATCGTGCCGCACGGTGATCTGGTCGAGGTCCATATGACCATCGACGGTGATGTGCAGATCCCGAAGGACGCGATGGCGGTGGTGGTTTCGCCCTCCATCGTCACCGACCGGCATATCGAGATGACGCCCCGCTACGTCGAAGGGGACACGCTCGAGAGCGGCGATCATCTGCCGCTGGAACGCACCGATGTTCCGGTGGAACTGGACACGATGCTCAAGACCATCGACAAGTTCGCCGATGCGCTCAAACCGCAGGAGGGTCAGGAAGGCGTCGGCCCGCTCTCGGGCCGGGTGCTGTACCCGATGCTCAACGGCCAGGGCGCGAAGTTGCGCGACACCCTCAACGCACTGTCGAGCGCGCTGAAGGTCGGTGTCGACAACAAGGACCACATCTCGAACATCATCATCAAGCTCAACGAGCTGACCACGATGCTGGCCGAGAACGACCAGGCGGTCCGCGATTTCAGCAACCAGGCCACCCAGATGACCACCATGCTGGCCGAACAGGCGCCGGGCCTGCAGGCCACCCTGCAGCAGCTCTACGACTTCCTCAACAACACCAGTTCGGTCTTCGCGCAGCACCAGGATCAGCTGGTGGACACGCTGAACCGGATGAAGACCGTGATCGAGCAGTTGCGGGCCAATGCGCACGGCGTCACCGAGGTGGTCGACGTGGCGCCGATGCTGCTGCAGAGTATCCACCGGTCGATGAACTACGAACAGGGCTACGTCCGGTTGCACGCACTGATCGGCACGAACCTCGCCAACGGTGAACTCGTCAGCCTGTTCTGCGAACGGATACAGATGAAGTCCGACGGCTGCCGCACCGGCCGGCCCGAAGATTTCGGACCCGACTTCGGACTCACCGCCGCACTGCTGGGACTGACGAAATGATGCGAACGATCCGCCGGGCCCGCCGTGCCATGGCCGCCCTCACCGCGGCCGGGACGGTGGTGCTGGCCTCCGGATGTGGTCTGACCGTGGAGGACATCCCGCTGCCGAAACCCGGTATCGGCGGGGACACCTTCACGCTGAAGGCGGTGTTCGAGAACGCGCTGAACCTGCCTGACCAGGCCAAGGTGAAGATCGGCGGTTCCGATGTCGGTGTGGTCACCAATATCGAGACCAAGAACTTCCAGGCCATCGTCGATATGGAGATCCGTAAGGATATCGACCTCCCGGAGGGCACCACCGCCGAATTACGCCAGGCCACCCCGCTCGGCGATGTGTTCATCGCGGTCTCCAAACCGCCCACCGAACAGGGCAGCCGATTGCTCACCGACGGCGATACGCTGCCCATCGAGAAGACCTCGGCCGGTGCGACAGTGGAGGAACTGCTGCTGTCGGTCTCGCTCATGTTCAACGGCGGCGGTATCGCCCATCTGACCCGGCTGGGCACCGAACTCGATTCGATCGTCGGCGGACGCAGCGATCAGCTGGTGCATCTGGTCAACGAGATCACCGGTGTGGTCTCGAGTATCAACGCCAACTCCGCGCAGATCGACAGTGTGCTGGGCGAATTCGATGTACTGGCCGATACGCTCGACAGCCGCCGTACCGAACTCGGTCAGGTGGCCGACACGCTGCCGGACATGATCGGAGCCATCGCGGAGAACAACCGGGCGCTCGGCGATCTGCTGGGCAAGATCGCGACCACCAGCGCGGCGCTCGGCGATTACGCGAACACCACCGGTGGTGATCTGGCCGGGACGCTGGACAACCTGAACAATCTGATGGCGGCGCTCGCGGCCACCGGTGACAACTTCGGCGCGCTGCTGGACGCCCTGCACGAGTTGAAGGGTCCGGTGAACGCCACCTTCCGCGGTAGCAGCCTGGCCGCCCAGGTCAATGTCACCAATCTCGATATCGCCATGCTGACCGCGCCCGGCACCAGCCACTTCTACGATGTGCGCGATCTGCAGGACTTCGCGGGCAGCCTGCTCCAGATCCTCCAGGTCGTGCAGTACCGCGTGGGAGGCCAGTGATGTTGTCCAAGAACAAGATCCTGCTGTCCAATATCGGACTGGTGCTGGCCCTGCTGATCGGCGGCACCTACCTGCTGGTCAACGTCATGCGGGTGAATCCGCTGCGCAGTACCTACACCGTCATCGTGAACCTGGACCGGTCCGGTGGGCTGCAGCCCGGCAACGATGTCACCCTGCGCGGTTTCCGGGTCGGGGAGGTGAGCGATCTCCAGCTCGTCGACGACGGCGCCGGTATCCAGGCGAAGGCCGAGATCGATTCCCGCTACGACATTCCGGTGGATACCAAGGTGGCCGTACAGGCGCTGTCGGGCGCCGGTGAGCAGTACATCGATTTCCGGCCGGCCGCCGACCAGGGCCCGTACCTGACCGACGGTTCGGAGGTCACCTTCGATCCCGAGCGCGTGAGCACCCCGGTCCCGATATCGGCGGTGCTGGAGAATTCCAGCGACCTCATCGCCCAGGTGAACCCGGAACATTTCGCGGTGATCCTGAACGAGCTCGATATCGCGCTCAGCGGTGGGCCCGACCAGCTGCGTTCGCTGATCGAAGGGGTCAGCCTGGTCACCGCGGGGATGGATTCGCTGCTCCCGCAGACCACCCACCTCATCGCCAATCTGCGCACCATCGCGGGCACCACCTCCCAGGCCCAGCCGGATCTGGGGACGCTGACCGCCAATTCGCGGGTGCTGTTCGATCAGTTCAACAAGGCCAACGCCGAACTGATCAATGTGCTCGACCAGGCCCCGGGACAGTTCGCGAGCGTGACCGCCACGCTGGACAGCACCAGTGATCCGATCACCGCGCTGGCCAACAATTTCCTCGCGGTGACCCGGGCGGCGCAGCTGCGCACCCCCGCGCTGGCTGCGCTGTTCCCGGCACTCGAGATCGGTGGCGCCGCGCTCGGTGTCCCCGCGCACGACAACGAGTTCCACACCATCCTCGATATCTGGTTCCGGCCGTACTGCCAGTACCAGTCCACTCCGATGAAGACCCAGGTGGTGCAGGACGGCACGCTGCCGAAGTGGAACTACTGCGACAGCCCCGGCCCGGGTCAGCAGATCCGTGGCGCGGTGAACGCACCGCGACCGAACATCCCGAACAACGGCGCCACCATTCCGCCGGGGGTGGATCCGAACGAACGTACGCTGCCGCCCGTGCGGTAGAAGGTCCGGTCGCCGCGCGCCGGGTGCGACGGTGCATACTCTCGCAGAGATGCCCGCCACACCCGGCGGTCGTTTTCGACCGGTAGATTACGGCGCGTCTCCAGCCGCGCCGGGAAGGTGTGAACAGTACAGATGTCCTCAGAAAAACCCGTCTCCGATCCCCAGGAGCCGGAAGGCACCGGTGTGCCAGCGGACGCCGCGGCTGAGCACGCCCCTTCCGGAAACGATGAGACCGACGCCGCGACCGGTCGCGGAGCAGCCGAGAGCGGAGCCGATAAATCCGGTGATCCCGACGCCGAGACCGCCGTGGCCGGCGAGTCCACGCCCGCCGCGGGCGACGCGCCCGCGGACCGAGCGGGTTCGGATGCCACGGTCGCGCTGAACAAAGCGGAGTCGACCGCCGAGAAGGTCGATACCGCGAAGAAACCGGCCGGCGCCACCGAGGCGGAACCGGAGGCCGACAAGGAGTCGGTTGCCGCCGGGGCCGGTGCCGCCGCGAAGCCTGCCCGCCGGCGCTCGCCGTTCCCGCTCCCCGCGCTGGTCGGCGCCGCGGTGCTGCTGGTCGCCGCCCTCGTCGCGGTCGGCGTTTTCTTCTTCCTCGCCGGAAACAAGCAGGAAGAACTGGACCGTCGCGCCGCGGCCACCAAGGCCGCCTGCGATTTCGGGAACAATTTCGCGACCTACACCGGCGACAAGGCCGACGACTACATACAGCGCCTGGACCGGTCCGCCACCGGTGAGTGGAAGAAACTGGTGTCCCAGATCGGACCGGACCTGAAGACCCGGTTCGCCGAGTCCAAGGTCAGCTCCACCGCCACCGGGGTGCAGTGCGGTTACGAATCCGGGTCCGGTGACGAGGCGCGGGTGGTGCTGGTCATCGACCAGCAGTTCACCACCGCGAACGTTCCGCAGGAGCAGGGGCCGGGGCAGGTCAAGGTTGCCGCGAATGTCTCCATGCAGAAGATCGACGGCACCTGGCTGGTCGCCGACTTCGATACGCCGATGATGCAGTAGTAGTAGTAGTAGTAGCAGCCGCGAGACGAACAGACGTTAGGACTCGAAGCTATGGCCAAGAACGAGACCGCGGCACCGGACACCGGCGACAAGTCCGGACTGCTGCCGGTGGTGGCTGCCTTCGTGGCGGGCGTGGTGCTGGTGGCGCTGGTCGCCGCCGGCGTCGTGTACTTCCGTGCGTTCCAGCAGAACCGCGGAGAGCTCGCCGCCCAGGATCAGTCCACCCGCGCCGCATGCGATTTCGCCCGCGCGACCAATACCTACGACTACCAGGGCGACCTGGACGGCTTCATGCAGGCCATGAAGGACGGCGCCACCGACAATGTGGTGTCCTCGCTCGAACAGAACTGGGACGTGCTGCGCCAGCTGCTCACCGAATCCAAGGTGAAATCCTGGGTCGACGAGGCGACCTGCGGTTTCCAGTCCGGTGATGAGAAATCCGCGAAGGTGCTCGTCAATATCGGTCTTATGAAGACGAACTCGGTGACGCCCGAGCCGAAGCGCCAGGACATCGCGGTCACCGCGAGCCTGGAAAAGGACGGCGACCGCTGGATCGTGAACCAGTGGGAGCTGGCCATGCTCGCCGGTGTCGGCGGCCAGGGCGGACAGCCCGCTCCGGCCGGTCCCGCGCCGGCCGCCCCCGAAGGTGGACAGCCGGCCCCGCAGCCGGGTAATTGATGCGCGGCGCCCGGTGCGATCCCGGGCGCCCTGCGGTGGGTCGAGCCACCTCCGTAGATCCCGGTATGCAGATGCTGGAGGTGAGCATCTTTCCGGCTCCTGCTTATCTCACGCTGTGGGCGAACGCGCATAACCATTGTTATATATGCAGGTCAGAGCCATGCTTTCCATCAACGGCCGGGAGAGGGGAGATAACCCATGAGCGCGAAAAAGAACGGCATGTCCGCAGAAAGCGCTGGTCGTAAGCGGCCGAGCGCCGCCGACTACGAGCGTATGGCCGACGACTACGCAGCCAACCCTGTCCGGGGTACAGAGGTTGTCGGTCCGGTTGGCTACCGGTCTGCGGATTACGAGAAGTCGGTTCGGCCATACTCTTTGTGAGTCGGGCTCACGCCCAACGGTTCAAGGGATAACGATCTCGCTGACCTCTTGCCCATTCGGCGGATATCAAGCGTCGCATTGACGTTACTGTGGTCAGTCGTCGATACCGGCAGCGTTGGCTAGACTCCGCAGATTGTCGTTCGCGCGCCGCTGTTGCTGGGCCGTGGTGCGGATGGCGTTCTTCACGGCCGGGCTCGACCGGAAATGTTCAGGTGCGGCCAGCCGCGATTCCAGGAGCGCGCCGATCGCGGAATCGGGGTCCCCATTGAGCAGGTGCGCCCTCGCGGCGTCGACCCAGAATACGCCTGGCGCTCGGCGGCCATCCCTTGCGGAAGCCGGGTGCCCTTCGCGATATCGACCGCGCGCCCCGGCTCACCCAGATCGACCTCGGCGCACAACTGGTACAGGCGCACGTTCGCCGGGCCGACCGGGCTGCCGTAGATCACCCGGTCGCCGATCTGGGGCGCGAGTCGTTCCGCTACCTCGAGGTGTCCCCGGGAGGTATCGGCGTCGCCGGTTGCCGCGGCGATGGTTCCGGCGCGCATATGCAGGATCGAATACACGGCCGCCGCGGTCGCGTCCTCCTCGACGAGCGGCTCGATATCGGACATGGAGTGGGTCAATAGCCGCAGCGCATGCGCAGACGCACCGATCCGAGCCAGGCTCGCAGCCTTGACATAGTGGGTGGTCGCCAACAGCAGCGGATCACCGGACCGAGTGGCCGCCCACTCCATACGCTCTGTAGCTGTCAGAGACAGGTCGGTGTATCCGAACTTGTGCGCGACCGTGTTCGCGGCGCGATAGGCGTCGGTCAGCATCGCATAGGCCGGCCGCCCGGTCCGGTCACCGGCGACCAGCAGGGAGTCAACGAGATCCGGCAGCACATCGGCAATGCGTCGATACCGGGCGTCGATACGCCAGCGCGCCACCTTGGCCGACAGTCGGCGCAATTCGTCGAACGGCGCGGGCTCGCTGTCAGGATCCAACGGAACGGTCGCGGCGAGTGCACGGCGCAGGACCGGCAATACATCTGCCAGCGGTTCGGGTTCCTGTCCGGCGCCATACAGCCGGGATGCGTCGACCCGTAGCGCGTTGGCGATGGCTCCGACCCATACCGTGGACGCCGACGCCTTCCCGGTTTCCACCTGGGCGAGCATCGAGCGGGAGACGTTGGCGCGAGCCGCGAGTTGGTGCTGCGTCAGTCCGCGAACCTTGCGCCAGTGTGCAATGCGCTCGCCGACAGTTTCGCCTTGCTGCATGTCTCGACGGTAGCAAATGTGTTTCGAACATTCGTCGAACATTCGTTGTCTAACAGCATATTTAACGTCGCTGTAGCCCCGCCGCCGGGTTCGAACCCGACTCCTCGGCGGCGGGTGCCTTCCAACTGTGGCGGGTCGGGTACGAGGGGTGCGGAGTGGTCGGGGAGATTCAGCGGGCAATCGCGATGGTGCGCAGAGACATCCAAGGAGATGGGGCGGACGTCTTCAGGGTGGCCGAGAAGCACGGCTACACGATCGTGTGGACGATACGGCTCGACACCGGGCCGCTGGCGACTTCGCTGATTCTGGCCGGCGCCATTATGGAGCACGGCGCGACCGCGATCGTAGTCCCGTCGTTCGAACACGCCGACGCGGTTCGGCACGCGATCACCGAGCATGCGGCCCTTGTCACCCCGGTGTGCGTCTACCCGCGCGGACACCGCTGGCCGATCGTGCAGCTGTGACAGGCGCCGATATTGCCTTGGTCCTGCTGGTCCTCTCACTTACCGGGCTCACAATCGTGCTGTTTCGAGAGTGAACCAACCACTCCGACATGCGTCCGGTCGTGGGCACACTTTGGGCACAACGTCGCGAGAGATACCGCAACCAGACGTGATCCTGAGCGGCAGATTCCTGTATACGGCTAGGGGACACGAGAATCAGCAGACCCGGGCGCCCCCGGCGGTGGGTCGAGCCACCACCGCCGGAGGCTATTCGGTTGGTATCCGGATCCAGCAGTTCTACGACGACAACAGCGCGGGCGCTCCGATCCCGGACGGGATTCAGAACAGGTGGAGAGCCTGCGCTGTTGTCGCGTAGTCGACGGTCGGTAGGACCGCCGGTTCCGCAGCCTTCCCTGCTGCCGCGGAAGTTTCGGGGGCGACGCGGGTGACGGTCCGGGTGGCCACGGTGGACGTGGCCGCGGCCTTACGCGCGGCGGCTCCGGCCAGTGCATCGGCCTGTTCGTTGAAATAGTTACCGACGTGTCCGCGTACCCAGCGGAACCGCACCGGGCCGGGACGGCCCGCGATGGCATGGTCTATGTCCCGGATGAGTTCGACGTTCTTGACCGCGGACCCGCTCGAGGTGCGCCAGCCGTTGTTGCGCCAGTTCGGTAGCCATTCGGACGCACATTTGATCGCGTACAGCGAATCGCTTTCGATGAGTAGCGGATCCGTGCCGGGGTGGGCCCGGATCGCCTCCAGGACGGCACGTAACTCGGCGATCTGATTGGTACCCGATGCCTCGCCGCCGCTTTCCGCGCCACCCGCGTGGTCCACCCACGCCCAGCCGATCGCTCCGCCGGGGTTGCGCAGACACGATCCGTCGGTACTCACGATGATCATGGCAGTACCCTACGCAAGTCGGCCGACAAGATCTGTACCGTGGAATTCTTCTATCGCCCTGCGCAATCGTGATTCGCTGCGCCGCAGGGCGCGGCGCAGCAGCGCGGCGCGCGGTCGTTCGCGCAGCGCCGCGGCGAAACCCTTGGAACCGGGGAAGTCGAGTTCGGAGGTAAGCACCGAGCGGCCGCGGCCCAGCGGATCGAATCGCAGTGTCAGCCGAGCGGTGAAGGGGCCGGTGAGGGTGTAGCCCAACACCGCGTCCGGACGATGTTCGGCGACCTCGCAGTGCAGGACGGGGCGCCAGGGGCCGAGCCGGTAGCCGATCTCGTACTTCGCTCCGATACCGCGTTCCGGATCGCCACACCGGGTGATCTCGGCGGCCCCCACCATCCAGTTCGGGATGGACAGGGGATCGTCGGCATAGGCGAAGGCAACGGTGATCGGCGCCGTTACGTCGCTCGCGTATTTGATGAAGCCCACGGGCCCTCCCTCCACGGCTGCCCGCTAAAAGTACTATAGCTTTCCGGTTTATTTAAGGCCGGTTAGGAGTCGATAGCCTCTTGACACCGGATGTGATGCAGCACCGAAAGGTTCGCAGAGCCTATCAGAGCAGGTGAGAGCGGGCCGGGTGGAAAACAAGTGGCCTGAACACTCGAGACGAGCGTCACAGGGGTGTCGGTCGTGCCGGTGCCGAGGTGTCGATCCGTGACCGCTGCCGGGTTTCGGCAACCGCCCCCCGGGGTACTCAATGCCAGCCAGCGAGCGCTGTACCCGACTGCCGTGACGAGCTATCCGGCCAACGATGTCCGGCTGTCCCGGGGACGGTGTGACGCTCGCTGGCGCTGTCAGCCCTTCCCGGTAGGCGCGCGCCCGCTGCCCGGTGGGCCGGCGAACGCTTGGGCGATGGTGAGCCACCGCGCCGCTTCCGCGCCCGTCGTTCGCAGCGCCAGATCGTCCGGATGCCGGCGCTGGGTCGCCAGCAGGCAGAAGTCGAGCGCCGGGCCGGTGACGCGTTCGGGAGCCTCCGCCGGCCCCCACGACCACAGCTCCCCCGAGGGCGCCCGCAGCTCGACCCGGAATTCCGTGGCGGGTACCGGCAGTTCCCGGACGGTGTAGGCGAAATCCCTGGTACGCACCCCGATATGAGCCACCGAGCGGAGCCGGTCGGTCGGTTCGCGTTCCACCCCGAGCGCATCGGCGACGTCCTGGCCGTGGGCCCAGGTCTCCATGAGCCGGGCGGTGGCCATCGATCCCGGGCGCATGGGCGGCCCGAACCACGGCACCTTCGCGTCCGCCGGGACCGCGCGCAATGCCGTGGCGAGTGCGGCCCGGCCGCGCCGCCAGCGTTCGAGGAGTTCCGGCGGCGGAGCTCCGGCGGCTTCGGTGGCGGCCTCGTCGACGAAGGTCGTTACCCGGGCCGCGGCCGCGGTGAGCAGGTCGGTGAAGGCGTTGCCGCCGGTCCGCGCATCGTCGGCGGCCAGTGTGGCGACCTCGTCGGTCCACGCGAGATGGCCGATCTGGTGGGCGACGGTCCATCCCGCCGCCGGGGTCGGCCGGGCCCAGTCCCGCGGCGGCAGGCCGGCCACCAGGGCCTCGAGCTCGGCGCCTTCCGCGGCGAGGTCGCGGAGCAGCGCGTCCAGATCGGCCATCGGTTCCCTCGTTCCCGTCACGCGCAGGTCGGTGCGGGATTCAGCATTCCAGCGGGGCGAGAAATATACAAGCACGCCTGCTTGTATTTGGACTGCCGGGACCGGTGGCGACTACCAGCCGAAGATCAGCAGATGGGTGGCGCCGACCAGCAACCCGAGCGCGGCCCCGTGCAGGTAGAGCAGCCAGGCGTCCTGTTCGACCGAGGCGTAGAACATCTCCATGAATTCACCGGGCGTCAGCTGCTGTAGCTTGCGAGCCGCGAACTCGTCGATGTTCTCGGCCTGCTCCCGGATGAAATCGGCGTCCTCCACCAGCGAGGGAGCCAGCCCGACCGCCGCGCCCGCCGCCCCGACCTTCAGATTGTCGAACTGCCGCCGGCCGAACGCGGCCCGGACCACCGAGGTGGTGCGGCCGAGTTGGCGGTGGATCTCGTCGGAGATGAGCTGTTCGAGCAGCAACCGGGTCTTGTCGCCGTTGGGTCCGTTGAGCAACTCGTTGGACAGATTGGGCAGGGTGAGTACCTGGTAGGCGAGGATATGGGCCAGGTCGGTGGCCGCCTGCGGCTGCCGTTTCGCCAGCAGCGCCTGTTTCCAGATGTATTTGTAGCGGGGCTGCGGATCGCCGGGGGTGAACACCACCCGCACGGCGATGATATTGACGATGACGCCGATGAGCGCCGAGGCCGCCAGCACGATCACCCAGGACGGAACCCAGCTCCATACCGGGATATCGGAGTGGATGTGCAGGTAGAGCGCGAGGAGCAGCCCGAACGGGGCACCGAGTAGACCGATCCGCACCATGAACTTCAGTTCCGGCGCCGCGATGGTGGTCGTGAGGTCCTCGAGGATCTGCGGATTCTCCTGCAGATACCGGATCACGAAACCCTTCACGTCGATGAGCTGATCGACATTGTCGCCGAGCGAATCGAAGGCGCGGCCGGTGAGTTCGGGCAGTTCCCGTTCCACCCGCTGATAGATCAATTGCCGCATCGCCCGCGGCACGGCATTCCACAGATCCGGGTTCTCCCGGTTCATCACCTCGTCGACAATGCTCTTGACCTGTTTGCGGGCCAGGGCGGCGACATAGTCGGCAATACCGTCGAGATCCAGTTCGTGAATGAAATCCCGGGGACTACCTATCCGCAGCAGAGCTTTGTCCACACAGATGCTGGCCATCTTCTCGGCGCGGGCCGGGATGAAACCCTGGAAACCGAGCCGGGACCCGTCCTCGGAAAAGGTCGGCAGGACCTGGACCCGGCGCGGCAGATAGGGGTACAGCACGTCGAGGCCGGGAATCCGGATACCGCGGAACAGCAGCGGCCAGAAGAGCATCAGCACGCCGGTCCAGTTGGTGAGCCAACCGGCCGCCGCGCTGAATATCGGAAAACTGATGAGATCGACGACGAACTTGCTCTGACCCGTGAGTTCTTCCCAATTGATCAACACTCCGGACGAGAGTGTGATCATCGCGCGCTCCCCTTGGGCCGGATCGGGTATTCGAGATCATCACATTGTCATCGGCCCGTCCCGGGTGTCAATCAGGGCTCACCGGCCCCCGCGGCCATCGCGTGCGACCGCCCTGCCGTCCGAAACCGGAATAGGGTGCCGACATGAGCAACCCCGAGACCTCGGTACTCCCCGCTTTCCTCGCCGCCCTCGCCGACGGGCGGCTGGAAGTGATCGATCTGACCACGCCGCTGAGCAGTTCCACGCCGGCCCTGCGGCTGCCCGAGCCGTTCGCCAATCTGATCGATTTCAGTCTCGAGGAGGTCAGCGCCTACAACGAACCCGGTCCGTTCTGGCGGCACAACAACATCCACACCGGGGAACATATCGGCACCCACCTCGACGCCCCGGTGCACTGGGTCACCGGGCGCGACGGTGACGATGTGTCGCAGATCCCGGTGGGTCGGCTCATCGGCCCGGCCGCCGTGCTGGACCTCACCGCCGAGGTGGCCGCCGATCCGGACCATCTGCTCACCATCGCCGAGGTGCAGGCCTGGGAAGAGCGGCACGGCCGGTTGACCGAGGGGATGTGGCTGCTGCTGCGCACCGGCTGGGAGTCGCGCGGCCGATCCGAGGCCGAGTTCCTCAACGCCGACGAGACGGGTTCGCATACGCCGGGGGTGGCGGTCGACTGCGCGCGCTGGCTGGCCACCGAGCGGGGCCTGACCGGGCTCGGGGTGGAGACCGTGGGTGTCGACGCCGGCCTGGCCGGTGGTTTCGACCCCGCCTTCCCGGTGCACCACTACTTTCTCGGCAACGACAAATACGGCCTCACCTCGCTGCGCAATCTGGGCCGGCTCCCCGCCGTGGGCGCGATGCTGGTGGTGAGTCCGCTGCCGATCGTCGGCGGTACCGGCAGCCCGTCGCGAGTGCTCGCGGTGCTCGACCGGGCCGGCGCGGCGTGACGGGGGACGGCGCGGCCAATGCCCCGGCGGGCGGGCCCGGCCACGGCCCGACCGTTGCCGATGTGGTGGGCGGGGTGCTGGCCGATCTCGGCTCCGGGCACTGCTTCGGGGTCGTGGGCAGCGGAAATTTCGTGATGACCAACGCGCTGCGCCGCGGTGGTGTGCCCTTCACGGCGGCTCGGCACGAGGGCGGCGCGGCGAGTATGGCCGACGCCTACACCCGGATGTCGGGGCGGGTCGGGGTGCTGTCGGTGCACCAGGGTTGTGGGCTGACCAACGCCATGACCGGGATCGGCGAGGCCGCCAAGAGCCGCACCCCGATGATCGTGCTGACCGCGGACAGTCCGGCGGCGGCGTTGCGGTCCAATTTCCGGGTGGACCAGGAGGCGCTGGCCGGGAGTGTCGGCGCGGTGAGTGACCGGGTGTTCGCGGCGCAGACCGCGGTCGCCGATGTGACGCGGGCCTTCCGGACGGCGGTCGACCGGCGCCGCACCGTGGTCCTCAATGTGGCGATCGACGTCGCCGCCGCCCCGGCCACCGCGACCGGGCCCGTCGTGGCGCCGGTGCTGTTGCCGCCGGTCCGGCCGGGCGCCGAGGCGGTGACGCAGTTGGTGGCGGCGCTGCGCGGTGCGCGCAAGCCGGTTTTCGTGGCGGGCCGCGGCGCTCGCGGGGCCGGGCCTTCGATCGCCGCGCTGGCGCGGGCCTGCGGTGCGCTGGTGGCCACTTCGGCAGTCGCGAACGGACTCTTCGCCGAAGACGAGTTCTCGCTGGGGATTTCGGGGGGCTTCTCGTCGCCGACCAGTGCCGAGCTGATCGCGGGCGCCGATCTCGTGGTCGGCTGGGGCTGTGCGCTGAACATGTGGACCATGCGGCACGGCCGCCTGATCGGGCCCGGCGCCCGGGTGGTGCAGATCGACGACGATATCGACGCCATCGGCGCGCACCGCCCGGTCGATCTCGGGGTACTCGGCGATTGCGCGGCGACCGCTCGGGACGTACTGGCCGAATGGGAACGGTCCGGCGCCCGGCAGGTGAGCGGCTACCGCACCCCGGAGGTGGCGGCCCGCATCGCCCGTACGGGTCGCTGGCAAGACGTCCCGGTGGACGATTCGTCCACCGGCGAGCGGATCGATCCCCGGGCGCTCACCATCGCGCTCGACGAGATCCTGCCGGCGCAGCGGATCGTCTCGATCGACTCCGGGAACTTCATGGGCTACCCCGCCACCCATCTGTCGGTGCCCGACGAGAACGGATTCTGTTTCACTCAGGCGTTCCAGTCGATCGGCCTCGGACTGGGCACCGCGATCGGCGCGGCCTTCGCCCGGCCCGACCGGCTCCCGGTGCTCGGCACCGGGGACGGCGGGTTCCTCATGGCGATCGCCGAGCTGGAAACGGCGGTGCGTTGCGCGCTTCCGCTGGTGGTGATCGTCTACAACGACTCCGCATACGGTGCCGAGGTACACCACTTCGGCACCGCCGACCACGGCACGGTCACTTTTCCCGAGACCGATATCGCCGCTGTGGCCGAGGGATTCGGCGCCACCGGTGTCACCGCCCGTTCGGTCGCCGATCTCGCCCCGGTCCGCGAGTGGGTCGAGCAGTACCGGCGTACGGGCCGGGCCCGGCCGCTGGTGATCGATGCGAAGATCACCAGCGACGGTGGCGCGTGGTGGCTGGCGGAGGCGTTCGCCGGGCACTGAATCCGCGAGCTCGGGCAGGAACGGAACAGGTCTCGCCGGAATGAGAACGTGTTCTAATCGTGGGTGTGACGGTGGAAGGATACGCCGACCCCGCCTTCGGTGCGGTTCGCGAGGTCTTCGCGGCGAATCTGGCGACGGGCGCGGATCTCGGAGCCGCGGGCAAGGAGGCCACCACCCTGGCGGATCTGCTGGCCCACCGGGCCGGTCTGCCCGCGTTCGACCGGCCGGTCACCGTCGCCGAGGCGGCCGGCCGACCCCCGGGCGATGGCCGCACTGCTCGCCGCACAGCGACCGGTGTGGGAGCCGGGTACCCGGCACGGTTATCACGCTCTGACCTTCGGCTGGCTGGCCGGTGAATTCGTCAGACGGCACACCGGTGATTCGGTCGCGGCCTATGTGGCCGAGCATTTCGGGCCCGACCTGTGTCTCGGAATCCCACGGGTCCCGCCGGCGCGCACCACCTTCCCCGAACGCTCCGGCACCGTCCGGTTCACCACCGATACCGGGCACGGTGCCACCGCACGACTCGTACGTGCCTACGGAGATCCGGACTCGTTGATCATGCGCGGCTCGACCAACCCGCGCGCCTCCTACTCCGATCCCGCGGTCCAGGCGGGCGGCTGGCCGGCCAGCGGCCTGCACACGACCGCGCGGTCGCTGGCCGGGTTCTATCGTGACCTGGGCGAAGGCGCCCTGCTGCCCGAGGAGATCCTGCGCACGGCCGCCGCCGAACAGGTCCGCGGCCCGGACGAGGTGCTTATGCTGGAAAGCGCGTTCGGCCTGGGCTACATGCTGCCCGCGGCGACCCTGGCGCTGCCCGAACCGGCGCGCTCCGGCGCATTCGGCCACCCCGGCACGGGCGGGTCGCTGGGGCTCGCCGATCCCGGACACCGGATCGCGTTCGGTTTCGTACCGAACCTGCGCCGTGACGCCTTCGACGGAGATACCCGCGCCCACGACCTCGTGGCCGCCGTCTACGACTCGCTGTGACCCGGTCCGGGGTTCCCGCTCGGGACCCGGTATCGCCGGACCGTACCCACCGGTGCGAACGTCTCACCGCTTTCTCGCCAGGTCGTGGGGAATGAGCAGTACGTCCCGATCGGCGAGTCGCTCCGTGGGTGCGAAGGGGTCCGGTGAGACGCGACTCGCGGGGCCGGGCACACCTCGACCCACCCGCGAGCAGCGCCGAGCGCCCGCGGTACATACCGTCGGACGAAGCATTCCATTCGACGAAAGGGTCATCGATGCCGAACCGGTCCTGGGACCCGGCCCGCTCCCGGAGTGTTGCGCCTGCCATCCGGGCGTCTGGTGCGTGGCAGGGGGCTCCGTAATCCCCTTCCACCGGGCGACGAGCCGCGCTTCGGGGTGTACTTGCGATCCCGTGAACCCGCGCCGGTCGAGTGGGAGAGCCGATGGGTGCAGTGGCCGGATTTCTGGCTGCCCTCCGATCGCGGCGCACTCGCCCCGGTGCTGCGTGAATTGCTCGAGCGCTCCGAGAGCGAGCGCGTCGAGATCGCCTGCGGCGGTGGCTTCGGCCGTACCGGCACGGCCATGTCTTGTCTCGCGGTGCTCGACGGGATACCGGCCGCCGAAGCCGTCGATTACATCCGAGCGAACTACTCGCGTAGGGCCGTCGAAATGCCATGGCAGCAGCGATTCGTCACCCGTTTCGAGTGACGTTGCGCTCGCCTCGCCGACGCGTTCGGTATCGGTCCGTCGCCGCTCGACGGTCGGCCGGTGATCTCGACCGGGTATGGCGCCCCACCGCGACGGTGTGGTCGGCGAACCGTTCGTATCATCGGCCCGGCAGGCGCAGATCGACAGCGGCGGTAGTACCGAGCCCGGCCAGACCGCGTAGCTGGCAGGTGCCGGTGGCGGCAGCCGAATTATTCGCCGTGGGCGAACAGGGTCGCGCGGTGGAACAAAGGCGAACCCGACCAAGTTGAGTGGGTGTAGCTCAACTATTGGAGGTTGTGTTCGTGACTACACCACTGAATCTTCCGGTGCTGTTCCTGACCGATCCCATCGTGCTGCCCGGGATGGTCGTGCCGATCGAACTGGACGAATCCGCGCAGGCGGCCATCGACGCCGCGCAGGCCGCGCAGACCGGGACCGTACTGCTGGCTCCGCGCCTGTCCGAGGGTTATGCCGCCTACGGCGTGATCGCCACCATCGAGCAGATCGGCCGGATGCGCGGCGGTACGCCCGCCGCGGTGCTGAAGGCGGAACGGCGCGCGAAGATCGGTCACGGGGTCACCGGCCCCGGCGCCGCACTGTGGGTGGAGGCCGAACCGGTCGAAATCCCCGCCGCCGACGGACGTACCAGGGAACTGGCCGCCGAGTACAAGAAGCTGGTCGTCTCGGTGCTGCAGAAGCGCGAGGCGTGGCAGATGGTCGACGCCTTCAACCAGCTCACCGATCCGTCCGCCATCGCCGATACCGCGGGCTACGCCGCGTATCTCACCGATGAGCAGAAACGCGAACTGCTCGAGACCCCGGACGTCGCCCAGCGGCTGAACCGGCTGATCGAATGGACCAGGGCGCATATCGCCGAGGCCGAGGTCACCGAGAAGATCGGTGACGAGGTCCGCGAGAACATGGAGAAGAGTCAGCGCGAATTCCTGCTGCGCCAGCAACTCAACGCCATCCGCAAGGAACTCGGCGAGGACGAGCCGGACGGCGCCGACGACTACCGCACCCGCGTCGAGCAGGCCGACCTGCCCGACAGCGTGCGCGAGGCGGCGCTGCGCGAGGTCGGGCGGTTGGAGCGCTCCAGCGATCAGAGCCCGGAAACCGGGTGGATCCGCACCTGGCTGGATACCGTTCTGGAACTGCCATGGCAGGTGAAAACCGAGGATTCCACCGATGTGGCCGCGGCTCGGGCTGTACTCGACGCCGACCATCACGGCCTGGACGAGGTGAAGGACCGGATGGTCGAGTACCTGGCGGTCCGGGCGCGGCGGGCACAACGCGGCCTGGAGGTCGTGGGCGGCCGCGGATCCGGCGCGGTGCTGGTGCTGGCCGGCCCGCCCGGGGTCGGTAAGACCTCGCTCGGTGAATCCGTCGCCCGCGCCCTGGGCCGCAAGTTCGTCCGGGTCGCCCTCGGCGGTGTGCGGGACGAGGCGGAGATCCGCGGCCACCGGCGCACCTATGTGGGCGCGATGCCCGGCCGGATCGTGCGGGCGATCAAGGAGGCCGGTTCCATGAACCCGGTCGTTCTGCTGGACGAGGTCGACAAGATCGGTTCGGATTTCCGGGGCGACCCGGCGGCGGCCCTGCTCGAGGTACTCGACCCCGCGCAGAACCACACCTTCCGCGATCACTACCTGGATATGGACCTGGACCTGTCCGATGTGCTGTTCCTGGCCACGGCCAATGTCATGGAGACCATCCCGGGGCCGCTGCTGGACCGGATGGAAGTGATCACGGTCGACGGGTACACCGAGGACGACAAGGTGGCCATCGCCCGCGACTTCCTGCTGCCCCGGCAGCTGGAACGCAACGCGTTGACCGCCGAGGAGGTCCGGGTCACCGACGCGGCGCTGCGCGAGGTCGCGGCGAACTACACCCGGGAGGCCGGCGTGCGGCAGCTCGAGCGGCTGATCGCCAAGGCGTTGCGCAAGGCGGCGACGCGATTGTCCGAGACCGGTGGCGCCGGGACCAGGACGGATACGGAGACCCCGGGCACCGGGGCCACGGCACAAGCGCAGACCATCGATATCGCGGATCTGAAGGAATACCTCGGGCGTCCGCGCTTCACCCCGGATTCGGCGGAACGCACCGCGGTGCCGGGTGTGGCGACCGGCCTGGCGGTCACCGGGCTCGGCGGTGACGTCCTCTACATCGAGGCCAATACGGCCGAGGGCGAGCGGGCCCTGACCCTGACCGGTCAGCTGGGCGACGTCATGAAGGAGTCGGCGCAGATCGCGCTCACCTATGTGCGGTCGCACCTGGGTGAGATCGGCATCGAATCGGCGGTGCTGGACCGTAACCTGCACGTCCACGTGCCCGCCGGTGCCGTACCCAAGGACGGACCGTCGGCCGGTGTCACCATGGTCACCGCGCTCGTGTCGCTGGCCCTGGGCCGGCCGGTGCGCTCCGATGTCGGCATGACGGGTGAGGTCACGTTGAACGGCCGGGTGCTGCCGATCGGCGGGGTGAAGCAGAAGCTGCTCGCCGCACAGCGCGCCGGACTGAAGACGGTGTTCATCCCGGCCCGCAACGAACCGGACCTGGACGACGTCCCCGCCGATGTGCTGGCCGAGCTCGACGTCCGCCCGGTGGGCGATGTCGCCGAGATCCTGGCCTATGCCATCGAACCGGTGCGGGAACCGGCCCTGGACGGGCGCACGCTGGCGGCCAGCGCCTGATCCAGTGGCCGAATGGGCCGCGGCGACTCGAAAGGGTCGCCGCGGCCCATTCGTACGTGATCGTTTCGCTCGGCCGATTCCGGACCGGTCCCATCCGCTACGCCGTGCCACCCGAATTCCGTCCTGCAATGTTCACGGTGCGCCCGCTCGCGGGTCGTCCTGGCCGAAAGTGATGGAAATCCATGAAGAGCATGCGACGCGTTGTGCTTGCGGCGACGATTGTCTCGACCGCCGCCCTGCTGGGTTCGACGGCCTGTTCCACCGACGCGGCCAGTGATTCCGCCGGACCGGCCACCAGTAGCCCGGCGGCGAATCCCGGGTCGCGGGCCGCCGACGATCCGGCCGCCGGTCTGGTGGGACCCGGTTGCGCGAACTACGCGGCGCAGGTGCCCACCGGCGCGGGGTCGGTCGGCGGTATGGCCCAGGACCCGGTCGCGGTGGCGGCCTCGAACAACCCGATGCTGAAGACCCTGGTCCAGGCGGTATCCGGCAAGATCAATCCGCAGGTGAACCTGGTCGATACGCTCAACGGCGGCGAATTCACCGTCTTCGCCCCGGTCGATTCGGCCTTCGCGCAGATCGATCCGGCGACGCTCGACAGTCTGAAGACCGACTCCGCCACCCTGACGAAGATCCTGACCTATCACGTCGTGCCCGGCCGGATCGCACCCGCCGATATCGCCGGCGACCACGCCACGGTCCAGGGCGGGGCCGTCGAGGTCACCCGGGACGGTGACAACATCGAGGTCGGGGACGCCTCGGTGATCTGCGGCGGAGTACAGACGGCGAACGCCACGGTGTACATGATCGACAAGGTCCTCATGCCGCCGGCCTGATCGTTACGGGTGCGGGTGCGGTCCGCGTACATCAGACTGGCGGAATGATGCGTTGTGTTCGGCACGGTGACCTGAACAACAACCCGGGACGTGAACCCATCCCGGCCGGGGGCCGCGGCGAACGCCTTCCCATGCAGTCGAGGGCACGATCATGACGAAGAGCCCGGGGTCCGGCCCGATCCGGTTGGCCGATGCCGATACCGATGGCGGCGCGGCCTGCCCGGTTCGCACCGGTGGGCACGACGATCGCGCGACGCAACGACGCCTCGCCGAGCTGCTGTCCGCGGCAGGCGACGGCGACCGGGAAGCGTTCACCCGGTTCTACCGGGAGACCAGCCCGCGCGTATTCGGGCTGGCGCGGCGCATCCTGCGCAGTCCGGGAGCGGCCGAGGAAGCCACCCAGGAGGTGTATCTCCAGGTCTGGTCCGCGGCGGCTCGCTACGACCCGGCCCGGTCGAGCGCCATCGGCTGGTTGATGATGATCACCCACCGGCGCGCCGTGGACCGGGTCCGGGCCGAGGAGTCCGCCACCGGTAGAGAGACCGTCTACGGACACACTCATTTGGGGCGTGATCACGACATAGTCTCCGAAACGGTGGATCAGCGCCTCGATGAGCAGGCGGTCCGCGACTGCCTCGGGGTACTGACCGCCACACAGCGGGAGGCGGTCGCCCTCGCCTATTACAGCGGCCGCACCTACCGCGAGGTGGCCGACCACCTCGAGTCTGCGCTGCCCACCGTCAAAAGCCGCATCCGCGATGGTCTCAAGCGGCTCCAGAATTGCCTCGCAGGGGTTGTCTCCGATGCCTGATACCTCACTACCCGAATCGCCGGAGAACGGTGGCGAGCTACTGGATCTCGCGTTCCCGTACGCCCTCCACGCGGTGGACACCGCCGAGGGCGCGGAAATCCGGCAGCGGGTGCACGCGGCCGATCCCGCGACCGCGCGCGCTTTCCACGACACCGTCCGAGAAGTGCGGGAAGCCATGGCTGCGCTGTCGGTTCTCGATGCCCAGACTCCGCCGGCCCGGATAGAGGCCCGGATTCTCGCGTCCCTGGAACAGGCGCCGGGTGCTCGGTCGGCGATCCGGCGGTCGGCGCGGACCGGGACAGCGCACGACGACGCCCTCGGTTCCGCCGGGTCCACGCAAGCCGGGCCGGCGGCTTCCGGGCACGGTGCCGGCAACACCGACCGGACGGCGCGCGCCCGTGACCGTAGACGGGCGCTTTCGCGCCGGTGGACTGTGGTGGGCGCGGCGGCCGCGGTGGTGGCCGCGATCGGTATCGCGGTCGGGGTGGGCGTGGTCGCCGAGCGCGGCGACGGACCGTCCGCGACCGTGAGCGCGCAGGAGGTGCTGGCCCAGCCGGACGCCCGCACCACCAGCAGCCCGATCGGTGCCGGCGGAATTCTCACCGTCCACGTATCCGACGCGCTGGGCGCGGCCACCGTGTCCTTCGCCGCGGCCCCCGCACCGCCGCCCGGCAGCGATTACCAGCTGTGGCTCATCGACGCGAACGGGACGCCGCGGTCGGCCGGGGTGTTGACCGATCTGCCGGGCGCGAACGATCCGTACGTCACCGAGTTCACCGGTTCGGACCAGCTCGCGATCACACTGGAGCCCGATGGAGGGTCGCCCGCGCCGACAGGGGATCCACTCGTGGCTGTCGCGCTCGGCTGAGTCCGCGATTCCGGGGCGCGTCCGCCCGCTCCGGTCCACCGTCGTGGAGCGGAATCCGACGTTTCGGTGACGCCGTGCCGGGACGTCTTCCCTGCCGCGGCCAGGAGTGACACCATCCGCAGTGGGCCATGTGACGAATTCCCACCGCCGGTGCGCCCCGCGCCGGTGGATGAACGAGGACGCTGATGCAGGACACGACGAGTTCGACCGGTTCTCCGGGGCCGGATCAGCCGGATCAGCCGGATCGGCGCACCGTCGGCCGGTTCGCGGCGGGACTGAGCGGTCTGCTGGCCGCCGCCGTCGTGCTCGGCGTCGGTGAACTGATCGCGGCCCTGATCGCTCCCGACGCCTCGCCGTTCCTGGCCACCGGGGCGACCGTGGTCGACCACACCCCGCAGACCCTGCGGGAGTTCGCGATCGAACAGTTCGGGACCCGCGACAAGCTCGTGCTGTTCCTCGGCATGGGCACGGTGATGGTGGCGCTCGCCGTGGTGGCGGGATCGCTGGAACGGCGCCGACCCTACGGCAGCGCGCTGCTGGCCGGGCTCGCTGTGGTCGTCGGTATCGCGGTGATGCAGCGGCCGAACGCCACGGCGGTGTTCGCCGTGCCGATTCTGCTCGGTACCGTCGCCGGAATTCTCACCCTGCGGATGCTGATCACCCGGGCACCGCGCCACGCGGCTTCGGAGGGCGCCGCCGCGGGCGGGTCCGGTACCGACGCCGCACGGCGTCGGTTCCTGGTATCGGCCGCCGGGGCGGTGGTACTTGCCGCCGGATCCGCCGCGGCCGGGCGGTGGATCGGCGAACGTGCGCGCGCGGTGACCGCTGATGTGCGGCGTTTCGTGATCCCGCGGCCGGAGGTGGCGGCCGCGCCCGTACCGCCGGGCACCGACCCGCCCGTCCCGGGACTCACCCCGTTCCGCACCCCCAGCGACACCTTCTACCGCATCGATACCGCCCTGCGCCTACCCGCGTTGACCAGCGCCGACTGGCGGCTGCGGATCCACGGCATGGTGGACCGCGAAATCCGGCTCACCATGGACGATCTGCTGCGGCGGCCCGCCGTGGAGAAGATGATCACTCTGACCTGTGTGTCCAACGAGGTCGGTGGTGAATTGACCGGCAACGCGAGCTGGATCGGGTACCCGCTGGCCGATCTCCTCGCCGAGGCCGGGGTCCGGCCGGACGCGGATATGGTGCTGTCCACCAGCGTGGACGGTTTCACCGCCGGTACCCCGGTCGCGGCGCTCACCGATGGTCGCGACGCCCTGCTCGCGGTGGGTATGAACGGTGCTCCGCTGCCGGTCGAGCACGGTTACCCGGCCCGGCTGGTGGTGCCCGGTCTCTACGGATATGTCAGCGCCACGAAATGGGTTGTGGATCTGGAGATCACCCGGTTCGATCGGGCCCAGGCCTATTGGACCCGGCGCGGCTGGTCGGCATTCGGCCCGATCAAAACCGCCTCCCGTATCGATGTTCCGGCGGCGTTCGGCCGTGTCCCTGCGGGACCGGTGGTGGTGGCCGGGGTGGCCTGGGCTCAGCATCGCGGGATCGCTGCGGTCGAGGTCCAGGTCGACGACGGTCCCTGGCAGCCGGCCGACCTGGCGCCGGAGTACTCCGTGGATACCTGGCGGCAGTGGACCTGGCGCTGGGACGCGCCACCCGGTTCGCACACCCTGCGGGTACGGGCCACCGATGGGTCCGGCCGGGTGCAGACCGCGGAACGCGCCGACCCGGTCCCGGACGGCGCGACGGGTTGGCACAGCCGGACGGTCACCGTCGGCTGACGATGACCGTCCGGTCCGCTATGCCGCGGCCGGCGCCGGTTCCTGGGCGAACTGGGTCCGGTACAGCTCGGCGTAGCGCCCGTCCGCGGCGAGGAGTTCGGTATGCGAGCCGCGTTCCACGATGCGTCCGGATTCGAGCACCAGAATCTGATCGGCCGCCCGTACCGTCGAGAGCCGGTGGGCGATCACCAGGGCGGTACGACCTTGGAGCGCTTCGGTCAGCGCGGCCTGCACCGCCGCCTCGGAGGTCGAGTCGAGCGAGGCGGTCGCCTCGTCCAGCACCACCACCCGTGGTTGTTTGAGCAGCAGCCGGGCGATGGTGAGGCGCTGGCGCTCACCGCCGGAGAGGCGATAGCCGCGTTCCCCCACCACCGTGTCGAGCCCGTCGGGCAGGCTCGCGATCAGATCGCTCAGCCGTGCCCGTGCCAGCGCGTCCCACAGCTGTTCCTCGCCGGCCTCCGGGGCGGCCAGCAGCAGATTGGCCCGGATGGTGTCGTGGAACAGATGGCCGTCCTGGGTGACCAGGCCGACGGTTTCCTGGATCGACTGCGTGGTGAGTTCGCGGATATCGGTGCCGCCCAGCCGGACCGCACCCGAATCCACATCGTAGAGCCGGGAAACCAGCTGAGCGATGGTCGATTTGCCGGCGCCGGAGGAGCCGACCAGGGCGATCAGCTGGCCGGGTTCGGCGCGCAGCGTCACCCCGTGCAGCACTTCCTCCCCGCCGCGGGTGTCCAGTGTCGCCACCTCTTCCAGCGAGGCCAGCGAGACCTTGTCCGCGGCCGGGTATCCGAAACGGACATCGTCGAGTTCCACCGCGACGGGGCCGGCGGGCACCGGGCGCGCGCCGGGAGCGTCCTCGATCAGCGGTTTCAGATCGAGCACCTCGAAGACCCGCTCGAAACTGACCAGCGCTGACATGATCTCCATCCGGGCACTGGCCAGCGCGGTGAGCGGGGAGTACAGCCTGGTCAGCAGCAGGGAAAGGGCCACCACGGCACCTGCGTCCAATTGCCCGCGCAGCGCGTACCAGCCGCCGAGGCCGTACACCAGGGCGACGGCCAGCGCCGAAACCAGTGTCAATGCCGTGACGAAAACGGTCTGCAGCATGGCGGTGCGCACACCGATATCGCGGACCCGCCGCGCCCGCAGCGCGAATTCGGCCGATTCCTGGGCCGGACGGCCGAAGAGTTTCACCAGCGTCGCGCCCGGCGCGGAGAAACGCTCGGTCATCTGCGTGCTCATCGCCGCGTTCAATCCGGCCGCCTCCCGCTGGATATCGGCCAGCCGGTCGCCCATCCGCCGGGCCGGGATCACGAACACCGGCAGCAGGAGTAGTGCGAGCAGGGTGATCTGCCAGGACAATTGGAGCATCACCACCAGGGTCAGCGCCACGGTGACGATATTGGCGACCACACCCGAGAGGGTGTCGCTGAAAGCGCGCTGCGCCCCGATCACATCATTGTTCAAGCGGCTGACCAGCGCGCCGGTCCGGGTCCGGGTGAAGAAGGCGATCGGCATCCGCTGGACGTGATCGAAGACCGCGGTCCGCAGGTCGAGGATCAGGCCCTCCCCGATCCGCGCCGACAGCCACCGGATGGCCAGGCCCAGGCCCGCGTCGAGGACGGCCAGCACGCCGATGGCCAGCGCCAGCAGTATCACCGTCCGCGGGGGCGACCCGGCGAAGATGTCGTCGACCACCCGGCCCGCGAGCAGCGGCGTGGCCACCACCAGCACCGCCGCGGCCACGCTGAGGACGAGAAAGGCGATCAGGCGCCGCCGATGTGGCCGGGCGAAGCGCAGAATGCGCCGCGCCGTGGCGAGACTGAACGACCGTGTCTCCTCGGGTGCGTGCATGCGCCGGTACATCTGGTCCCAGGCCACCGATTCCATGCTCATCTGACAATGTCCTTCCGCTCCGGAGCACGATTGAACTCCGGTGCACCGACACTAAAAGCTGAACCAATGTTCAGGTCAAGCGCCGGGGGCGGGCCCGTCACCGTTCCCGGGTGCCTGCGCGACCGGGGCGAGTTCGAGACGGACTCCGAGCAACCGGATCGGACGATCCAGCGGGAAGCGACCCAGCACCCGCAGCGCCGCCTCGACGATCGCGGGGATATCGGTGGTCGGCTCCGGCAGTTTGGACTGTTTGCTGCGGGTATAGAAGGTGCTGGTGCGCACGGTGACCGAGACCCGGGTGGCGATCCGGCCCGCCTCGATGATCTCCGCCGCGACCTCCGCCGCCAGGCGGGCCACCTGCGCGCCGATCTCGGCCGGATCGACCAGATCCCGCGCGAAGGTCTGCGATCTGCTCCGCCCCACCGCCGGCGGCGGTCTCGTCACCACCTCGGTATCACCGGCGCCGCGACTCATCACCCACAACGCGGGACCGTTCGCCGGGCCGAACTCCGCCGCGAGCCGGGACCGATCGGCGGTCATCAGATCCCCGACGGTATGGATATCGAGCTCGGCCAGCCGGGCCGCGATCCGGCTACCGATCCCCCAGAGCGCGTTCGTCGGACGATGGGCCATCACCTCGGACCAGTTCGCGGCGGTGAGCCGGAACATACCGTCGTGCGCTCCCGGATGGTCGGTGGCGGCGACCCCGGGTTTCCCCACCGACTTCGCGAAACCGGTGGCCAGTTTCGCGGTGAGCTTGTTGTCGCCGATGCCGATCGCGCAGGTGAGATCCAGTTCTTCCACCGCGGCCCGGATCGCCCGGGCGAATTCTTCGGGCCGCTCGGTATCGACCGCCACGAACGCCTCGTCCCACCCCCACACCTCCACCTGATCGGTGAACGCGCGCAGCCGCGCCATGACCTCCTCGGACGCTTCCTCGTAGCAGGGAACGTCCAAGGGCAGGAAGACCGCCTCCGGGCACTTTCGCGCCGCCGACCGCAATGCCATCCCCGCCCGCACTCCGTAGGCGCGCGCCGGATACGACGCGCAGGTCACCACCTTGCGGGGCTCGTCCGGGTCGCCGTTTCCGCCGACGATCACCGGCTGCCCGCGTAGTGCGGGATGGCGCCGGTATTCCACCGCGGCCTGGAATTGGTCGAGGTCGACGTGCAACAGCCATCGGGCCACGACACCGTCTTACTCCTACCGGGTGACAAGAAGGGGGATATCGGGGCAGCGCGGGCCGAGTGGCCCGGGCCGGGCACCGGCGGTGTGGCGTTCGCGACATGCTCCGTGGGTGCCGGACGGCCCGCCGCGGTCGTAGGTTACAGAGGATTCACCTGTTCCGACCGGGAGGTGGCCGTGGCGGTAAGACCCGGCGAACCGGCGACGACCGTGACCCCGGCGACGGCGCGCCGGCTCGTACCGGCCGCCGTGCTGATTGCGCTGGTGGTGGCCGTCGTGGGCAGTCTCGGCGCACCCCTGATCACCGCGGTGGCGGGGGAGTTCGGCGTCTCGCTGACGGCAGCGCAGTGGACACTCACCGCGCCGCTACTGGTCGGTGCGGTCGCCACCCCGGTACTGGGCCGGCTCGGCGCCGGCCCGCACCGGCGCCGGGTCGTGCTCGCCACGCTCACCGTGGTCGCGGTGGGCGGGCTGCTGACCGTGGTGCCGCCGTCGTTCGGCTGGCTGCTGGCCGGCCGGGTCGCGCAAGGCGCCGGGCTGGGGCTGACCGCGCTGATGATGGGTATCGCCCGTGACCACCTGCCGGCCGATCGCGCCGGCCGGGCCGTCGCGCTGCTCTCGGTGGCCTCCACGGTCGGTATCGGTATCGGCTACCCGCTCGCCGGCCTGCTCACCGAGCTCGGTGGCGTGCGGGCGGCCTACGGCGTGGGCCTGCTGATCACCGTGGTCGCGTGGCTCACCGCCCGGTCCACGGTGCCGCAGTCCCCGCCCGGACGCGCGGCGACGGTCGATGTGCCGGGGGCCATGCTGTTGGGCGGCGGCCTGTCGGCACTCCTGCTCGCGATCGGCCAGAGCACCCTCTGGACCGACCGCCCGGCCCGAGGCATCGCACTCACGGCCACGGCCGCGGTACTGCTCGCGGCCTGGGCGCACCGCGAACGCCGATGCGCCGCACCGCTGGTGGACCTCGCCCTGCTGCGCAGCCCGGCGGTCGCGAGCGCCAATATCGTCATGCTGCTCGGCGGTATAGGCATGTACCTGCTGCTGACCCTGGTGACCCGCTATGTGCAGACACCGGCCACGGCCGGCTACGGGTTCGGCGTCGATGTCTTCGTCGCGGGACTGGTGCTCGTGCCGTTCTCGGTGCTGGGGTTCGCCGGCGGCAAGCTGGTGCCGCGGTTGCGCGCGCGTTTCGCCCCGCCGACGGTGCTCGCCGCCGGGGCCGGGGTGGTCCTGGTGGCGCTGATCCTGTTCGCCCTGAGCCGGAACCGGCTGTGGCTGCCCTTCACCGTGATGGGTGTGCTCGGACTGGGTGTCGGGATATTCTCGGCGGCCGTGCCGGCCGCGATCCTCGCCGTCACTCCCGCGGCGGAGACCGCGAGCGCGATGAGTTTCAACCAGGTGGTCCGTAGTGTCGGCTTCTCGATCGGCAGTGCGCTGGGCGGGCTGGCGCTGGCGGCCTACATTCCCGCGGGCTCGGTTTTCCCCGTCGACGCCGGATATACAACAGCGGCCGTGCTCGGTGCGGTGGCGATGGTCGTGACGATCGTTGTGGCGCTGGTACTTCGGCGGGGACAGGCCTCGGTCACCGTCCGGCCGTCGCGTGGCGAGACCCTGCCGCCCGAGCGCTGAACATTCGGTTCGGCCGGTTCTCCACCGGCGCAGCCGATCACCGAATCCCAGGGTGGCCGAAACGGTTCGGCCGATCCGTCCGGTCGCCGCGAACTGCCTCGCGTCTGCGGAGGCCGTGTCCTGGCATCGCCGTTCGGGAAGCTCATCACCGGGCCGCGGGCTCGCATCCGCCTCGAGACCGGAGACGGGATGCCAGGGGTTCCGATTCCGAAGGAAACGCCGAACCGGTCGGGGCCCGGCCCGGTGTGGCCGAGTCGGCCGGATGATCCGGCACCCGAGCCTAGGCTGGACCGTGTGACCGACCACAATGCACGGGACACCCTCGCACGACATCTGCGCGCGCGGATCGGTATCGACGCGGTGGACATCTCCCACCGCCGCCGGGTGGAGTACTCCTCGGATGCCTCGAACTACCGGGTGCTGCCCGAAGCGGTGGTCTTTCCCCGGTCCGACGCGGATGTGGCGGCCGTGCTGGAGGTGGCGCGGAGCGAGGGTGGATCGGTGACCGCGCGCGGGGGCGGCACCTCCGTGGCGGGCAATGCCGTCGGTCCCGGCATCGTCCTCGACTTCAGCAGGTACATGACCGGGATCGCCGAGATCGATCCGCAGCGGCGGACCGCGCGGGTGCAGCCGGGCGTGGTGCTGTCGGAGTTGCAGCGCCGGGCGCGGGAGCACGGGCTGCGCTTCGGCCCGGACCCGTCCACGCAGAACCGCTGCACCCTGGGCGGAATGATCGGCAACAATGCCTGCGGTCCGCACGCCATCGCATGGGGTCGCACCTCCGACCGGGTCCGGGAGCTGCGGATCATCGACGGTACCGGCGCGCCGCGGCGCCTCGCCGATTCGCTGGACGAGGTGCCCGGGCTGCCGGAGTTCACCGCGCGGGCCCTCGCCGTGCTGCGCACCGATCTGGGACGGTTCGACCGGCAGGCATCGGGCTACGGGCTCGAATACCTGCTGCCGGAGCGGGGCGGCTCGGTGGCCGGTTCGTTCGTCGGCACCGAGGGGACCTGCGGTGTGCTGCTCGAAGCCGAGGTGGAATTGGTGCCTATCCCGGCGGCGACCCTGCTGGTCGTGCTCGGTTATCCCGATCTGGCCACCGCCGCCGACGATATCGCCGCGGTGGTCTCGGTCGCGCCGGTGGCGGTCGAGGGTATCGATGCCCGGTTGGTCGAGATGGTGCGCGCGCACGGCCGCCGGGTCCCCGATCTGCCGCGCGGCACCGGCTGGCTGTTCGTGGAGTTGGCGGGAGACGATGCGGCTGCCACCCATGCCGCCGCCCGCCGGTTGTGCACGGCGGCGGATGCGCTGGACAGCCGGATCATCGAAGATCCCGGCGCCGCGGCCGCGCTGTGGCGGATCCGGGCCGACGGCGCCGGTCTGGCCGGCCGCACTCGCGACGGTGAGCCGGCCTGGCCGGGTTGGGAGGACGCGGCGGTTCCGCCCGCCCGGCTTGGGGCCTACCTGCGCGATTTCGACGAGCTGACCCGCGAGCACAAGGTCGACGGACTGCTCTACGGGCATATCGGTGACGGCTGTATCCATGTGCGGCTGGACCTGCCCATCGCCACCGCGCCGGAACGGTTCCGCGCTTTCCTGACCGACGCGGCGCACCTTGTGGTGGGCCATGGTGGTTCGCTGAGCGGGGAGCACGGCGACGGCCGAGCCCGGTCGGAACTGCTCGAGATCATGTACTCACCCGAGGTCCGCGCCGTTTTCGCCGGTTACAAGGCGCTGTTCGACCCCGCGAACCTGCTCAATCCGGGCGTGCTGGTGCGTCCGCGCCCGCTCGACGCCGATCTGCGGCTGGCGGGTCTGCCGGCGCTACCGCGCGCGGGCGGTTTCGCCTTCGCCGGTGACGCCGGGGACCTGTCCACCGCGGTGCACCGCTGTGTCGGGGTGGGCAAATGCCGGGCCGATACGCGCGGCACGGGTGGTTTCATGTGCCCCTCCTACCTGGCCACGGCCGACGAGAAGGACACCACCCGGGGGCGGGCCCGGGTATTGCAGGAGGTGGTCCGTGGAGAACTGGACTGGTCCGCGCCCGCGGTGGCCGAATCCCTGGACCTGTGCCTGTCCTGCCGCGCCTGCGGCACGGACTGCCCGGCGGGCGTCGATATGGCGACCTACAAATCCGAGACGCTCTACCGCCGCTACCGCCGTCGGCTGCGCCCCCGCGACCACTACACGCTGGGAATGCTCCCGCGCTGGCTGGCCGGCGCCACCCGGATGCCGCGACTGGTCAACGCGCTGGCCGGCGCCGGACCGTTGCGCCGCCTCGGGCTGCGGGCCGCCGGGATCGATCCGCGCCGGGAGGTGCCGCAGCTCGCGCCGGTGCCCTTCCGGCGGATCTGGCGCCGCGAACTGGCGAAGCGGCAGGTGGCGAAATCGGACGCCCCGACGGTGATGCTCTGGGTGGACACCTTCACCGATGCCTTCGATCCCGATATCGCGGTGGCGGCGGTGCGCCTGCTGGATTCGCTCGGCTATCGGGTGGTCGTGCCACGTCGGCGGGTGTGCTGCGGCCTCACCTGGATCAGCACCGGACAGCTGGACGGTGCCCGGGCGCGGCTGCGTGCCACCCTCGACACTCTCGACGAACATGTGCGGGCCGGCGGGCAGGTGATCGGCCTCGAACCCTCCTGTACCGCCGCGCTGCGGGCCGATCTGCCGGAATTGCTGCCCGGGGACCCGCGTTCGCGGCCGGTCGCGGCCGCGGTCCGCACGCTCGCCGAGTTCCTCACCGCGCAACCGGACTGGCGTCCGCCGCGGCGCCCCGGCCGGGCGATGGTTGTCCAGCCGCATTGTCACCACTATTCGGTGCTGGGCTTCGATGCCGATCGCCAGATATTTGCCCAGATGGGGGTTGCGGTGACCGAGATCGCGGGATGCTGTGGTCTGGCGGGTAATTTCGGAATGCAGAAGGGGCATTACGAGATATCGGCGGCGGTGGCGGGTAACGGAATGTTGCCGACGCTCGAAAGTGCCGGACCGGACGCCGTCGTGGTCGCCGACGGGTTCTCCTGCCGTACCCAGGCGGCCCAGTTCACCGCCCGGCGCGGTCGGCATCTGGCGCAGATCCTGCTGGCAGACAGTTGATTCGGGATTTCTGAGGATTTCTTCGCGGCGACGAGCGGCCGATCTCGAGAGATCGGCCGCTCGTCGCGGCGGCTCAGCTCCCGGAGGGGAGGGTTCCGGGCGGGATCTCGTAGCCGGAGCTGCCGGCGAAGACCGAACCCCAGAGATCGAGTAACCAATTGAGCGCCTCGGTGAGCATAGGAACCTCCAGTCACGGCGAAAACCACATATTTGCTCAACTGCGTCTTCATCGGCGGGCGGCCGAACGGCGTTACCCCGCGCAGCGCACAATGGCATGATGCCTGTCCGAACCGCGGGATCCACCGACGATGCGCGGGCGACGCGGACCCTGTCCGCCGCCGCCCCGATCGACCTGGCCCATACCCTCGCGCCGTTGCGTCGTGGCCCCGGTGACCCCTGTCACCAGATCACCCCGGACGGGGCGCATTGGCACACCTCGCGCATGCCGACCGGACCGGTCACCTACCGGCTGGTCCAAGAGGACCCACTGACCGTCGGCGCGGCCGCGTGGGGCGCGGGCGCCGCGGAGTTTCTCGGCGGGCTCGATCGCATGCTGTGCCTGGACGAGACGGTCGACGACTTCGTGCCCATCCATCCCACGGTGGCGGCCGCGCACCAGCGGTATCCCGGGCTGCGGATGCTGCGCACCGGGCGGGTACTCGAAGCGCTGATCCCGGCGATTCTGGAACAGAAGGTGACCATCGTTTCCGCCCATGCCGCGTGGCGCCGCCTGGTGCACCTGTTCGGTAGTCCGGCGCCCGGCCCGGCTCCGGCGGGCATGCGGGTACCGCCGGACGCGGCGGTCTGGAGCCGGATCCCCTCATGGAGCTTCCACGGCGCCGATGTCGGGCCGCAGCGCAGCCGGACCATCGTGCGGGTGGCTGGGGTGGCCGAGTCGCTGGAGCGGATGACGGCGTTGCCCCCGGCCGAGGCCGCACGCCGGCTCCGCACGATTCCCGGTATCGGGGAATGGACGGCCGCGGAGACGGCGCAGCGCGCTTTCGGCGACGCCGACGCGCTGTCGGTGGGGGATTTCCACCTGGCGTCCATCGTCGGCTGGACCCTGCTCGGACGCGATATGGACGACGCCGAGATGGTGGAATACCTCGAACCGGTACGTCCGCATCGCTATCGCACCATCCGTCTGCTCGAGATCAGTGGGCAAGCTCGTAAACCGCGGTTCGGCCCGCGTGCTCCGGTTACCGATCATCGCTGGCACTGACCGGTAAGAGTATTCGCGGACTGGAAGATCTAGGTTCTTGTTCCGGAGAGCCGTATGGAACCGGCCGGTGAGCGGCCGGTACGGCGGCGGAACGCGGTCGCTATTGGAGGGCGCGGTTGTCCAGTACGCAGCGGCCCGCTTCCACCAGGGTGGCTCGGGCGCGCCGGCGGACCCGGCACTCGTCGACGGTGCAGTCCAGGTGCAACTGCATTGCCGAATGGGCTTGTTCGGGGGTCATCACGCCGGGATCGGCACCGCAAGCGAGCAGGGTGGGGATCGGGGCGTCCAGATTCAACCGCATCACACGACCTCCTTCTGAACCCGCGGTCGACTCCTGTTGTCCGCGGTGGTTTTCCGGGTGTGCACATACGACCAACAGCTCACCATAGGCCGAGAACGACCGATAACGGGTGAGATTCGGTGTTTTTGCGGGTACCGATTCGCGAAATTTCCTGTAGACGGGTGTAAACCCCGGCTCGGCCGGGCGGCGCGTAGCATCGCGCTACATCCTCGAGGCGCGCTGCGCCTGGACCCTCGACTCGAAGAACGACGATTTCCACGGCGGTGAAGGAGAACCTGGATGAGCATCGACAACGGTACGAACGTGGACCTCTCCGGTGCCCGGTGGGTGAGCGGCGCGACCGGGGAAGATGCCGCTACACCGGGGACGCACAGCGTCGAGATCGCAATGCTCGCCGACGGTCATGTCGGGATGCGCGACGGTAAGAATCCCGACGGGCCGGTACTGGTCTTCACGCCGGGTGAATGGGCCGCCTTCACCGCCGGTGTACGCGACGGCGAATTCGACCGGCCGTGACCTTCGTGCACCCGGCGCGACCTGTCACGTGCACGGAGTTTGGGTCCGTCAGGTAACGGGTAGACAACAATATGTGGACCCAGGGATCAAGAACTCCCGTCCCCGGCTCCGCAAATTCGGGCCCGGCGACGCCGTTGCGCGGTTGATCGTCGGCCTGCTCTTTGCGGCATCAGCGGTGGGCGTTTTCGTACTCACCGGCTCGGTGTTCTCGGCGTTGTTCGTCGGAGTGCTCGTGGGGCTGGTCGCGACCGGTGTGGTCGGGATGTTGTGAAATCGGCCGGTCGAATCGGTCAGCGCCGGAAGAGTTTGTTGCCGAGCCACACGATCGGATCGTATTTCCGGTCGGCGACGCGCTCCTTCATCGGTATCAGCGCATTATCTGTGATCTTGATATTTTCCGGGCACACCTCGGTGCAGCATTTGGTGATGTTGCAGTAACCCAGCCCGTGCTGCTCCTGCGCGGCGTCCCGGCGATCGGCAACATCCAGCGGATGCATCTCCAACTCCGCGATGCGCATGAGGTAACGCGGGCCGGCGAAGGCTTCTTTGTTCTCGTCGTGATCGCGCACCACATGACAGGTGTTCTGGCACAGAAAACATTCGATGCACTTGCGGAACTCCTGGGAGCGCTGCACATCGACCTGCTGCATCCGGTACTGCCCGGGCTCCAGATCCGGGGGCGGTGTGAAGGAGGGGATCTCCCGCGCCTTCTGGTAGTTGTAGGAGACATCGGTCACCAGGTCGCGGACCACCGGGAACGTCCGCAACGGCGTCACAGTGACAACATCTTCCGGCGTGAAGGTGGACATCCGGGTCATGCAGAGCAGCTTGGGCCTACCGTTCACCTCGGCCGAGCACGAACCGCATTTGCCCGCCTTGCAGTTCCAGCGGACCGCGAGATCCGGCGCCTGGGTCGCCTGCAGGCGGTGGATGATGTCGAGGACAACTTCGCCCTCGTTCACCGCCACCGTGAAATCCTGTAGTTCCCCGCCTTCGGTATCGCCACGCCATACGCGGAACTGGGCGTCGTAACTCATCCGCTCACGCCTCCTTGCTGTCCGATTCGCGGTCTGCGGGCGTCGACCCTGCCGCGGCGCCGTTCACCGCGGCCGGATGGCCCGCGAGTTCGGCTGGGGTGTAGTACTTTTCCAACTCGCCGAAGTCGAAGAGGGCGAGTAGTTCGCCCCGCATCGGCAGTTGGTCCCGCACGGTCACCGAGATATCCGGTACGTCGGCGACTCCGACGCCGTCGGTGGCGCACACGAGCAGTTTGTTGCGCCACTGCGGGTCCATACCGGGGTGGTCGTCGCGGGTGTGCCCGCCGCGGCTCTCGGTGCGTAGCAACGCGGCCTGCGCCACGCACTGGCTGACCAGCAGCATGTTGCGCATATCGAGGGCGAGATGCCAGCCGGGGTTGAACTGCCGGTGCCCCTCGATGGTGACGTGCGCGAACCGTTCGCGCAGCGCCTCGAGCCGGGTGATCGCCTCGCGGACCTCGCGTTCCTTGCGGATGATGCCCACCAGGTCGTTCATGGTCTGCTGCAGATCGGTGTGCAGCGTGTACGGGTTCTCCCCGGAGGCGCCCTCCGGCGGATCGAACGGGGCGAGCGCGGTCCGGGCCGCCGTCGCGATATCGGTGTCGGCCACCGCCGGCCGCTCGGCGAGCCCCGCGACGTACTCTGCCGCGCCCAGGCCCGCCCGCCGGCCGAAGACGAGCAGATCCGACAGCGAATTGCCGCCGAGCCGGTTGGACCCGTGCATACCGCCCGAGCACTCGCCGGCGGCGAAGAGGCCCGGTACATGCGCAGCGCCGGTATCCGGATCCACCTCGATACCGCCCATCACGTAATGACAGGTGGGTCCGACCTCCATCGGTTCCTTGGTGATGTCCACATCGGCCAGTTCCTTGAACTGGTGGTGCATCGAGGGCAACCGGCGGATGATCTCCTCCGGGGTGAGCCGTGAGGCGATATCCAGGTAGACCCCGCCGTGTTCGGTACCCCGACCGGCCTTGACCTCTTCGTTGATGGCGCGGGCCACTTCGTCACGGGGCAGCAGATCGGGGGTGCGGCGCGCCGAATCGTTGTCGCGCAGCCACTGATCGGCCTCTTCCTCGCTCTCCGCGTATTGCCCTTTGAAGACCGCCGGGATGTAGTCGAACATGAACCGCTTGCCGTCGGTGTTCTTCAGTACACCGCCGTCACCGCGGACACCCTCGGTGACGAGGATCCCCTTCACACTCGGCGGCCACACCATGCCGGTGGGATGGAACTGCAGGAATTCCATATTGATCAGCCGGGCACCGGCCCGCAGCGCCAGGGCGTGACCGTCGCCGGTGTACTCCCAGGAGTTCGAGGTGACCTTGTAGGATTTGCCGATTCCGCCGGTGGCGAGCACGACCGCGGGGGTCTCGAACAGGATGAAGCGGCCGGATTCACGCCAGTAACCGAAGGCGCCGCTGATCCGGTCACCGTCCTTGAGCAGGTCCGTGATCGTACATTCGGCGAAGACCTTGATCCGGGCCTCGTAGTCGCCGGTCTGCGCGTAGTCCTCCTGCTGCAGCGAAACGATCTTCTGCTGCATGGTGCGGATCAGTTCGAGCCCCGTCCGGTCGCCCACATGCGCCAGTCGCGGGTAGGTGTGGCCACCGAAGTTGCGCTGACTGATCCGGCCGTCGGCGGTCCGGTCGAACAGAGCGCCGTAGGTTTCCAGCTCCCAGACCCGGTCGGGAGCCTCCCGCGCGTGCAGTTCGGCCATCCGCCAGTTGTTCAGGAATTTGCCGCCGCGCATGGTGTCGCGGAAATGGGTCTGCCAGGTGTCCTTCTCGTTGGCATTGCCCATCGCCGCCGCGCAGCCGCCCTCGGCCATCACGGTGTGGGCCTTGCCGAACAGCGATTTGCACACCACCGCCACCGACAGGCCGTGTTCCCGGGCTTCGATCACCGCGCGTAGTCCGGCGCCGCCGGCACCGATCACCACGACGTCGTAGGTGTGCCGCTCCACTTCGGGCATAGCCGTGCAAACTCCTCAGTCGATGATGCGAAGATCGGAAATCGTGCCGCTGGCCACCAACATCACGTAGAAGTCGGTGAGCACGAGGGTGCCCAGCGTGGTCCAGGCCAGCTGCATATGCCTGGTGTTGAGCTTGGAGACCTGCGTCCAGAACCAGTACCGCACCGGATGCGCGGAGAAGTGCTTGAGTCGTCCGCCCGCGATATGCCGGCAGGAATGGCAGGACAGGGTGTAGGCCCACAGCAGGATCACATTGCCGGTGATGATCAGACTCCCCAGGCCGATGCCGAGGCCGCCGGTCTTGCCGTGGTAGGCGATCACCGCGTCATAGGTGTTGATCAACGAGATGAGCACCGCGACATAGAAGAAGTAGCGGTGGGCGTTCTGGATGATCAGTGGCAGCCGGGTCTCGCCGGTGTACTTCGCGTGGGGTTCGGCCACCGCGCAGGCCGGCGGGGAGAACCACACCGACCGGTAGTAGGCCTTGCGGTAGTAATAGCAGGTGAGCCGGAATCCGAGCAGGAACGGCAGCACCAGGAACCCGAGCGGCAGGAACATCGGCAGGTCGCCGAACGGGGTGCCGAAGTGGCTGGCGCCCTCGACACACGAGGTGCTCAGGCAGGGGGAGTAGAACGGCGTCAGATAGTGGTAGTCCGGCACCCAGTACGCCGTTCGCACAAAGGATCTGATGGTCGCGTAGACGACGAACGCGGCCAGCCCGATCACGGTGATCAGCGGCGGTAGCCACCACCGATCCGTGCGTAGGGTCCGGGTGGTGATCCGGGCCCGGGTCCTGCTGAATACGCCTGTACCCGCTTCGGGAGCGGTTGTGGTCGTTGCGGCACTCACTGGTCGATGCCTCGCTGATCGGCGGTGCGGGTGGTCATGGGTACCTCCGCGATCGAATGTGATGCTGAGCACCATACGCCCGGCCCGCTATCGAATGAGCAGGGTCCGCGCAATCTCGATGGCCCGAAGGGGCAGTGATTTGCGCCACATTTACTGACGATCTTGCTCCGGTGAACACGTCGCAAACGAGGACGGCCGGTCGCCTGTGCGGCGACCGGCCGTCCGAAGATCATCGGGTTGTGGTCCGATGTCCGGGGTCCAGTTATCCGGCGGTGAACTCCGGGCGGTTACTGGGTGCGGGGCCGGGAGTGGAAGCCGAGGCCCTCGTCCTGGGCGCCCATCCACGCCGATTCGTCGGATTTGCTGTCCGGGACGTAGATGGGTTCCTGGCCGCGGCGGGCCGCCACCTGCGGGGGTGGGCTCTTCTCCAGTTCGTCGGCATCGATGCAGAGCCGTTCCAGATCGTTCTCCAGCCGGCGCACGGAGCCGGCGTCTCCATAATGGGTGCGCAGCACCCCGATGGACTGGCGGAGCTGGTTTACGGCGTATCGGAGTTCCGCGATGTCGCTACGTGTCATGGGTACCTCCTGAGTTGCTGACCGGTCGCGGTGCGAACGCCATCCGGACTACGCCGGCCGTCCGGCGCGCTTGTGACCGACCACACAAGGTGATCTACAACACAGTACGGCAAAATCCCGATTCCGGCTCGTCCGAAGATCAAGATCGGATCTCGGTTGGGCGCCGATGGGAGCGACCCGTCCGCGGTCGGCACGGCGCTCTGCGGCCGTATACGGCTCTCTAGCTCTGCGGCGAGAAATACGTATACACCGCTCGATCCGGAGTCGATCGCTGTATAAGCGCCTCTAGTAGAAATGGTAGAAAGCCGAATAAAGCTATGGCCTCCCGCTCCATCGGACTCTCTGGTCCCTTCTACGGAATCTTGTAGTGAGTCCGATAGAACGCTGGTGCCGCCCGGTCAGGTGGTGACACTGCGCAGGTAGCGCCCGAAATGCGGGACCGTGAACCCGATGGTTCCACGCTCAGCGGAGTAGATGAGACCCTTCTTGATCAGTCCGTCGCGGGCCGGCGACAGCGAGGCGGGTCTGCGGCCCAGTTCGGCGGCCACCGCCGAGGTGGCGACCGGCCCGTCGTCGCCGGACAGGTCCGCCATCGCGCGCATGTACTCGCGTTCGGCCGGGGTCGCCCGTTCGTACCGCGAGCCGAAGAACCCGACCGCGAGTTCCTCCTCGGCGGTCGGGGCCGCCACCTCGACATCCTCGGCGGTGATCGGGCTGCCCGGCGCCTGGTCCCAGGTCGCCTTGCCGTAGGCCTGGACGAAATATGGATAACCGTCGGCTTTGCGGTAGAGCGCGGTCAGCGCCTCGTCGGAGAATTTCACGTCCTCGCGCTCGGCCGGCGCGATCAGGGCGCGGTCGGCCGACTCCCGGTCCAGCCGGTCGATGCGGTGATAGCTGAACAGCCGTTCGGAATAGCTCTTGGACGCCGACAGGACCGCCGGTAGATGGGGCAGGCCCGCCCCCACCACGATCAGCGGCGCGGTGTCCTGGCCGAGTTCGTGGCAGGCGCCGCAGATGGCCGAGATATCGGCCGGGCCCAGGTCCTGCATCTCGTCGATGAAGACAGCGATACCCGCGCCGACGTCCTGGGCCAGTGCCGCGGCCTCCACCAGCAGTTCCACCAGGTCGATCTCGATATCGCCGGAGTCGGCGCGACCGGTCACGGCCGGTACGTCGATACCCGGTTGCCAGCGCTCCCGCATGCCCTTGTCCGCGGTGGCGCGCAGCGCGAACGCTTTGAGGATCCCCAGGAAGTCGTCGATCCGTTCCTGGTTGTGGTGGTTCTTGGCAATGGCCCGCGCGGCCATGTGCAGCGCCGAGGACAACGGCCGGCGCAGTTCCTGGTCCGGGCGGGCCTCTATCTTGCCGGTACCCCAGCCCCGCGAGACCGCCGCCGAGCGCAACTGGTTGAGCAGGACCGTCTTCCCTACGCCGCGCAGGCCGGTGAGCATCACGCTGCGCTCCGGGCGACCCCGCGCGATCCGCTCGAGGACGATATCGAACGCGTCGAGCTGTTTGCCGCGTCCGGCGAGTTCCGGTGGACGCTGACCAGCGCCGGGCGCATACGGGTTCCGCACGGGGTCCATACCCTCACACCGTAGCGAACCGATGGGGAAATCTGGCCGTATCTATGTCGGGTTCTAGAGAGGCCTAGCGGGCTTCCGGCGTCTCCTGGCCGCGCCACCACGACACCGGGCGGACACGCCCGGGCGAGACCTTCGCGTGACCTGCTGCCGACCTGAAAAGTGCTGCCGCGCCGACGCTTTACGCATGTACTCCCTGTTGGCGCGAAAAGGACACCCGTTCGGCTGGACAACACCCGGGTGGCATCGTAACCTTCTTGTGACTTAGTGGAGTCGAGTCGTTTCGTAAGTGAGGCGGCGCCATTGGTCACCGCCGCAGTCGGCCGCCGCGAATCGAGTAGGACGCGCGACCGTAGCAGCGGGAGAGCACGAAGATCGGAGACGTAGCTCGGTGGGTAAGCACAGCTTGCAGCGAGAATCCAAGCTGCCTAATTCTGTCAAGGGCGCACTGGTCATGGGCACGCTGGCCGCGACTACGGGCACCATGCCCGCGATCGCCTCGGCCGCGACGACCACGATCGACGTTCCCGGTATCGGCAAATTCGACGTCGAGGTACCGGACCAGTTCGCCGCGCAGGCGGACCAGCTCAACCAGCAGCTGAACCAGGCCCTCGAGCAGGCTCCGCACGCCATGCCCGCCGCTCCGGCGCTGCCCAACTTCGCGCCGCCCGCCCCGGTCCAGCAGCAGACCCTCGGCGATATCGCGCTCGACGCCGCCAAGACCAAGGTCGGCGCCATGTACTCCTGGGGCGCGGCCGGCCCGGCCAACTTCGACTGCTCCGGCCTGGTCCAGTGGGCCTACAAGCAGGCCGGTATCAAACTGCCGCGTACCAGCTTCGAACAGTCTCATGTGGGCGCGCCGGTGGCCTTCTCCAACCTGAAGCCCGGCGATATCGTCATCACCAACGGTGGCGGTCACGTCGGTATGTACGCCGGTGACGGCCTGCTGCTGAACGCGGTGCAGTCCGGTGAGCCGGTCACCTACACCCACCTCTCCGCCGACGATGTGGTCACCGCGCGTCGTATCGTATAAGGGGTGAACCGAGCCGCTACCGAGCCGAACGACGGCAATGGTCAGGCCCGGGTCGACTCCTGGGTCTGGGCTGTTCGCCTGTTCAAAACTCGGTCGGCTGCCGCGGCCGCCTGTCGAGGCGGCCATGTGCGTGTGAACGGCGCGACGGCCAAACCCGCACAGCCGGTACGTCCGGGCGACGAGATCCGCATCCGGAACAACGGTGTCGAGCGGATCGTCATCGTGGAACGGGTGATCACGAAACGGGTAGGTGCTCCGATCGCCGCCCAATGCCTGATCGACCGCAGTCCACCGCCGCCGCCCAGGGAAATTCTCGTTACCCTACCGCAGCGAGACCGCGGCTCCGGACGTCCGACGAAACGAGAACGCCGCGACACCGACCGGCTGCTCGGTCGAACCGATCATTGACCGCCTTCCCGGGGCGTCGTCCAACCGCTCGCTGAAACGGTAGATCCGATCTCTACCGCTCCGGTGTAACCCATGTGCTCGGGTGCGCCGGATTCTCAGTGCTCGCGGTTTCCGGCGGCCGGTTCCGGGGAGTCGGCGGTACCCGCGCACGCCCAGGTGTTCCCGGTCGGTCGGGGCGCTCCGCCGACCGGGGTCGCGAACACGGCGATGAAAGCGACCGGATCGGCCGCGGTGAGTTCGATGAGATGGGCCGCCGACGCCGAGATCCCGGCGAATCGCCGTGCCAGCCGGCCCGCATCGAGTGCCGGCTCCTGATCCGGAACCCGTTGCTCACCTGGCGATTCGGATGCGATGGTCGCCGAACTGGTTGCGATATCGCCGGATACGGCAGCATCGATCACCGTGTCCTCGAAAACCTGTGCGGCGTGGACCACTCCGCGAATCGTGCATCCCGTTTCCCGGATATCGCGCAGTGCGTTGTCGAGATCGTGGCGGTCGGCGGTATCGCAGCGCACCACCACGATTCGCTCTTCGAACCCCTCCAACAGTGGTGGCACCGGACGCGGCGAACGCGTCGGCACCACCACATCGCGCGCTCCCGCGGCGAGCAGCCGGCGCACCATCACCGAACCCAGGGCACCCAGACCCCCACTGACGACATAGGTTCCGGCCCGATCGATCACCATCGGTGGATCGACGGCGATGCGCCCGGCCATGAAGCGGATAGCCCTATTGGCATCGACCACCCGGGTCCATGCGATGATATCTGTGGGTGGGGGGTCATCGGCGAGCCGTATCGATGCCAGCGTTCCGGCACCCATGACCTCCGCCCGCAAATCCTCCCCGTCGAGTCGCCGGTCGGGCTCGGCCGCGGCCGAGCGCAGCGGTCGATCCGAGATGGCGGCCGTACCCCGACCGCCGAAAGCCATTCGCGGGCGACCTGTTCCGTCCACGGGTGGCTCCGGCCACCGTTCGTCCGGAGCCACCGTCCGGATTCCTGCTTCCGGAGCCGGTCTCCCCTCGGTCCGGTTGCGGCCGTTCGCCGACCCGCCCCCTGTCCCGGCCGCGCCCAGCGCGCGTGCCGCGTGGAACTGGGCGAGGCAGGTGAGGAAGGCGGTGCCCTCGTCCGTGCGGTCCGCGGCGCCGTAGGTGGTGTGCGCGAACCGCGGTATCGCCCGGACGGCCGCCGCGAGCAAGGGTTCGGGTCCGATCTCCAGGACCATTGCCATTCCGTCGTCGGCTGCCCGCCGCAGCGCCGCATCGAGGTCGACGCGACCGGTGAGGTTTTCGGCCCAGTATCCGGCGGACATACCGGCGGCGCCGACGACGGTGCCCGCGTACGTGCTGGAGTAGAGCGGTAGGCGTGGGACGGTCGACCGGATCGGGCCGAGTTCGTCGAGGAAGCGCGGTATCGCCTCGCGGGTGGCCGGGCTGTGCGCGGGATGGACCCGCGGGATGCGGGCGGTGGCGATACCGCGGCGTTCGGCGCGGCGTACCACCACATCCACGTACCGTGAAGTGCCGGTGACGAGTACCGAGCGCGGCCCGTTGACCGCGGCGACGGTGACCTTGCCCTCCAGTGGCCGCACCAGGCGGACCGCCTCCGACTCCGAGGTGAGCAGTTCGGCCGTCGCGCTCGAACCCGGCGGGTGGCCCGCCGCGCGGCCGCGCGCCACCACCACCTTCGCGGCCTCGGCCAGTGGCAGCACACCGGCGGTCACCGCCGCGGCGATCTCGCCGGGACCGTGCCCGACGGCGGCATCCGGCCGGACACCCCACGCGGTCAGCAATTCGGCGAGCGCCACCTGGTAGACGAACAGGGCGGGTTGGACGAATTCCGGATGTGCCGCCGGATCCGCCGTGGACACAGCAGGGCCGGGCGGGCGGAAGCCGTATCGGGGAGTCCAGACCCGGGCACCGCCGGCGGCGGCCACCGCGTCACCGGCCGCGGTCACCGCGTCGGCGAAGACCGGATAGCGGCCGGCCAGCATCCGGCCCATTCGCTCGTGTTCTCCGCCGTCGCCCGGGAACAGGAAGAGCACTCCCTGGGGAGAATCGATCATCGTAGTGACATTGCGGAAAGCCGGACTGCCTGGCGGCCGTGGCGAGCGGAGGGCCTCACGAGTCGATTATGCCGGAGGAATACGGGTGATCCCGCCTTCCGAAACCGTTGGCGCCGTGCGGCTTCCACCATGAACGGTCTGGACCGATCGGTCTGGGGTCGTCCGCGCGGCGGCCGCGATCACCGCACGCCCGGCCCGGCGCCTGCCCGCTTGATCGCGATCGTGCCGGGCCCGATCGGTCGACGAAATGCGGCGCGCCACCGGAGACCACCGGATGGGTTCATATCGGTCGTGGTCGTGATCGTGCCGATACGCGGACGCGCTGTGCGGGGACATGGGGCAGGGTCCGGCGGTGCCGGCGGAAGGGGGCTCGGCGACACCGAACCATCCGCGTGCCGGCAGATCTCGGGGACCCGGCCGGCTGTCGCTACTGGTTCCCGGGCCCGGCCGGTACCGTTGCCGGGTGGCCGATTCCGCGGACGGACGAACCCCCACCATCCCGACTCTGCTGCGCTGCTGCGCGGCGCTGGCCGCCACCCCCGCGCGGCTGCTGCGCCCGCGCCGGGCCGATACCGGATTCCTGGCGCGGCTGGAACCCGCCCCGTTGCCGACGGCCCGGGCGGGTGTGCAGTTGACCGTGCTCGTGCAGGGGCGGATGTCGGCGCCGACGACCATCGTCGCGGAGGGGGTGCGCAGTCTCGGGCATCTGCCCATGGCGATGGGCGCCTATATCGTCGAGCATCCGGCGGCGCGGTTCATCGTGGACCCGGCCCTGTGTGCCCATGTACACCGGCGGGTGCTGCCGGGCCTGCCCTTCCCGATTCCTTCTCTGGTGGCACCGGACGAACCCGTACTCGGGCTGGCGGACGCGCTGGCCGCCCGCGATCTCGACCCCGGCGCCATCGACTTCGTCCTGCCCACCCACCTGCACTGGGACCATATTTCCGGGGTGCTCGAACTACCGGATTCGGTGCCGATTCGGCTGCCGTCCGCGGAACTGGGCTGGGCGCTGGAGGGTCCGCACGCACCGACCGGGGTGGTGCGGGGGCCGCTGCAGGGGCGGCCGCTGGAGCCGCTGGAACTCGATGGTCCGCCGGTGCTGACATTCGCGCGCAGCCTGGATCTGTTCGGGGACGGTTCGGTACTGCTCGTGGACCTGTCCGGGCACACCCCGGGCAGTATCGGCGTCCTGCTGGCCACCGGTGACGGGCGCCGCGTGCTGCTCGCCGGTGACTCGGTGTGGAACCGGCTGCAGATCCAGCTGATCCGGGAGAAGGCGCCCATGCCCGGCCAATTGTTCGACGCCGACCGCGATCTCGCCTTCGAGACCATCCATCGGCTGCACGCGCTGCCCGACGGTATCGAGGTGGTCGCCGCGCACGATCACGACGCCGTGACCGCGCTCGCGGCGCACTGAGCCGGGGGATCCGGCCGCGGCCGGAGAGTGCGGGAAGCCAACCTTTCCCGGATGGCTTCCCGCGTTCCTGCGTCGGATCGAATCGCCATTGGTCCGACGAGGCGCAGGGGTTCCGATACGACGGAACCGGCCCGATCAGGCCGAGGCGACGAAACCGGCCAGCCGGGCGCTGATCAGTTCCTCGGCCTCACCGACCATGCGGCCGATGAGTTCGGCGCAGGTCGGGATGTCCTCGATCAGTCCCTGGCACAGGCCGACCGACCAGATACCGGCGTCGAGGTCGCCCTCTTCGAAAACGCGCCGGCCGCGGGCGCCGGACACCAGTTCGCGGACATCCTCGAACTTGCCGCCGGCCTTCTCGATCTCGACCACCTTGCGGCTCACCTCGTTGTCGGCGACCCGGGCGGTGTTGTGCATGGTGCGGAAGATCAGCTTGGTATCGCGCTCGGAGTTGGCGACGATCTGCTCCTTGACCTTGCGGTCGATCGAGGACTCCTCGGTGCACAGGAACCGGGTCCCCATGTTCACGCCGTCGGCGCCCAGCGCCAGCGCCGCGACCAGGCCGCGGGCGTCGGCGATACCGCCGGAGGCGATGATCGGGATGGTCAGCGCGCGGGCCGCGGCGGGGATCAGCACCAGGCCCGGTACATCGTCCTCGCCGGGATGCCCGGCGCATTCGAAGCCGTCGATGCTGACCGCGTCCACACCGATCTTCTGGGCCTTGAGGGCGTGCCGGACGCTGGTGCACTTGTGCACCACCTTGATCCCGGCCTCGTGGTAGGTGGGTAGGAAGGGCTCGGGGTTGCTGCCGGCTGTCTCCACGATCGTGATCCCGCTGTCCACGATCGCCCGCGCGTACTCCTCGTACGGCGGCGGGTTGATCGACGGCAGGATGGTCAGGTTCACGCCGAACGGCTTGTCGGTGAGTTCGCGTGTGCGCTCGATCTCGCGCCGGAGGTCGTCGGGCGTGGGCTGGGTCAGTGCGGTGATGAAACCGAGCCCACCGGCTCCTGCGACGGCCGCGACGAGTTCGGCCCGGCCGACCCACATCATCCCGCCCTGCACGATCGGATGTTCGATACCGAAGGTCTCGGTGAACCTGGTCCGCAGCATCGGTGCTCTCCTCTACTTTCGCGGATAGTCCGCGTCTGCTGCATGGTGCCACGGGTGCGAGCGCCCGATCAACCCTGGAAGTGAGCCGTGATTCGCATATGTGATGGGATCTCGTGTAGCTGGGTGACGTGCGGAGCGGTGGGCATCACCCCAAATACGCGCTTCAACGAGCGCGAACTCTGTGCCCGGTCGAGTTCCTCGGGATTAACCGCTATTCGGCCTCGATTTCCTTGCCGGTGCTGATGTGAATTGTTATTCTGCCGACATGTTCACACTGCGTGTGGCGCCGGACACTCCGGCGGGACGCGCGGTACCGAGAGGAGTACGTGGTATGTCCACCGGTGCGCAGGCCCTCGCCGAGCCGATCAGATCGCGTCGCAACCACTGGAACAACCAGCTCGCCACGCATGCGGTGATGCGGCCCGACGAGGTGGCGCTGCGTTTCCGCGGTGCCGACACCACCTGGCGGCAACTGCACGAGCGCTCGCAGAAATTCGCCGACGCCCTCGCGCGCCGCGGTGTCGGCTTCGGCGACCGGGTCCTCATCCTGGCTCTCAATTACCCCGAATACCTGGAGGCCGTGTTCGGGATCAATGCCCTGGGCGCTATCGCGGTGCCGGTCAACTTCCGGCTCACCCCGCCCGAGGTCGCCTATATCGTGGGCGACAGCGGCGCCAAGGCCGTGGTCACCGATACCGTGCTGCAGCCGTTGGCCACCGCCGTGCAGGGGCAGGCACCGGGCCTCGAGCACTGCTTCGTCATCGGCGGCAGCAGTGGTGACGGGGTCGTCGGCTTCGAGGACGCGATCGCCGAGGCGGGGGATGCGCACACCCCGCTCGATATCGCCGAGGACACGCCGTGCCTCATCATGTACACCTCGGGCACCACCGGTAGTCCCAAGGGCGCCGTCCTCTCCTACGGCAATATGAACGCCCAGGCGCTCACCTGTATCCGCGCGCTGCAGTTGGAGCAGGAGTCGATCGGTTTCTGCACCTCGCCGCTGTTCCATATCGCCGGGCTCGGCAGCCTGGCACCGGCTTTCCTGCTCGGCGCGAAGACGGTGCTGCATCCGCTGGGCGCCTTCAGCGCGACCGAGTTCCTCGACGCGGTGGAGGCCGAGCAGGCGACCTCCGCGTTCTGCGTGCCCGCCCAGTGGCAGCTGATCTGCAACGAGCCGACCGTCAAGCAGCGCAAACTCGCGCTGCGGGCGCTGAGCTGGGGCGCCGCGCCCGCCTCGGACACGGTGTTGAAGGCGATGGCCGACGCCTTCCCCGACGCCTTCAATGTCGCGGTGTTCGGACAGACCGAGATGTCGCCGATCACCTGTGTGCTCGAGGGTAAGGACGCCATCCGCAAACTCGGCTCGGTCGGTAAGGTCATCCCCACCATCCAGGCACGTATCGTCGACGACGAGATGAACGATGTGGCGCCCGGTGAGGTCGGCGAGATCGTCTACCGCGGTCCCACCATGATGTCGGGATACTGGAACAAGCCGGAGGCGACCGCGGACGCGTTCGCCGGCGGGTGGTTCCATTCCGGCGATCTGGTCCGCCAGGACGACGAGGGCTTCGTCTACGTCGTGGACCGTAAGAAGGACATGATCATCTCCGGCGGCGAGAACATCTACTGCGCCGAGGTGGAGAATGTCCTGTTCTCGCATCCGAAGATTCGCGAGGCCGCGGTGATCGGCAAAGCGCACGAGAAGTGGGGCGAGGTGCCGGTCGCCGTGGTCGCGCTCAACGATCCGGCCGACGATCTCACCCTCGCGGAACTGGAAGCGTTCCTCAACGAGCACCTGGCCCGCTACAAGCATCCGAAAGAGCTGGTGCTCGTGGCGGAACTGCCGCGCAACGCCAGCGGCAAGGTCGTGAAAGTCGAACTGCGCAAGCTCGATTCGTAGGCAATGTTTCACGTGAAGCATGCGCCGGATCGGTTCCGCCGATCCGGCGCACACCCGCGCGGGGGAGCTCCGGCGCGCCCGGTGGCCTGGACTTTTCCCGGTCAGTGGTGCGCGCCGGGTACGCATGGTCGATCATCTACGCCATGTCGGATCAACATGCTGCAGTCCTCGCCCTGCACTGGCAGGTGAACGTTATTCGGCCGGAAGGGTTCTTCGGCCCGATGCTGGCCGAACCGGTGGCCGCCAGCGGAGTGGTACAGCGGGCCGCGGACTTCCACAAACAGGCGGCGGAGCTGGGCCTGCCGATCGTCTGCACGCGGTTCACCGTCCCGGAAGGGGAAGGGCGGCTGGTGCGCAATACCGGGTTCATGCAGTCGGTCGGCGCCGCCCAGCACGAGTTCCGTCCGGACACTCCGGGAAGCCAACTGATCGACGAGATCGCCGGGCAGGCCGACCGGGTCGTCGACAATCAGAAACTGTCCGGGCTGGCCGGTAGCGATCTGCCGCGCTGGCTGGCCGAGCACGATATCGACACCCTGTACCTGACCGGTGTCGCCACCAACCTCACCGTCGAGCAAACCGCACGCCACGGCACCGACCTCGGTTTCACCGTCTACACGGTCGCCGACTGCGTGGCCGCCGCCGACCACCAGGTACATACGGCCTCCCTGGCGAACATCGCGCTGGTCAGCGCCGGCCTCCGCACCACCGCGGACGCCTTCGCCGACCTCTACTGACCTTCCGTGGCCGGGGTCCGACCGGTTCCGGGCGACGGCGCGTGTGCCGTCGGTCGATCGGCGACCATGAGCACCGACGGTGCTGTGGGCCTCCCTCCGAGGCCGGTCGGGGCGCACGTCTGCGAAGACCCTTCCGCGCTCGGGGCGCGCCCCGGTTCTCGGGGCTGTGCGGCGGGCGGCTCGGGAACCGGCGACGATTGCGCCTCGAGCATCACCGGATCGGCCGAGGTGCCCGTCGGCGTGCACTTTCCGTCTGCTCCGGAGGCGAGCAATCAGGCACAGCTCAGATCATGTTCTTCTCGGTCATCCAGCGCATCACCTGCCAGCCGCAGAACACCGGGATCCAGCAGGTGAGCACCCGGTAGAGCAGCACCGACGGCACCGCCACCGCGGCGGGCAGACCGAACGCGGCCAGACCGCCGATCAGTGCGGCCTCGACCGCGCCGACCCCACCGGGTGTCGGCGCGGCCGAGGCCAGGGTGCCGCCGATCATGGTCACGATGGTGACGGTGACGAAGGTCGTGCCGCCGCCGAACGCCTGGACACTGGCAAACAGCGCGAGCGCCTGTCCGAGGGTCAGGGCCGCGCAGCCGAGCACGATGATCACGCAGCGTTTCGGGTCGCGGGCCAGCAGCGCCAGCTCGCCGATCACCTCCTGCACCTGCGGGAGTACCGAATTGTTGAGCCAGCGCCGTAGTTTCGGCACGAACATGAAGGTGCCGACGATACCCACCCCGACCCCGGCGATCAGATAGAGGATGGTCGGTGAGGGTACGAAATGCGAGAGGTCGGCCGAGGTCCCGGCGGCCACGCTGAACAACACCAGCAGCCCGATATGCGTGCAGACCTGCACGGCCTGCTGCAATGCCACCGCGGCCGTGGCCCGCACCGCACCGACTCCGCCCTTCTGCAGGAAGCGCACGCTCAGGGCCAGGCCGCCCACGCGCGCCGGAGTGGTGGTGGCGGCGAAGGTGTTCGCGATCTGCATCAGGACCAGCGGCCAGTACTTCACCACACTGGACGCGCACGCCCACAGTGCCGCGGCCGTACCGAGGTAGGTCAGCGACGACAGCGCCAGGCCGGCCAGGGCCCACCACCAGTTGGCCTCTTTGAGCTGGGTGAAGAAGGTCGGTACCGCGCTGATGAACGGATAGGCCACGTAGACCAGGCCGGTCAGCAGTACCAGCTGGATGAGGCTCTTGCGGTTGAAGCGGGTGATCTGCTCGGCTTCGATCCGGTCCTCACCGGTCTGGGCGCGGACCTCTTCGCGGGCCGCCGACACCACCGATTTCCAATCGGGGATGGATTTACGGATTCCGCCGGGCATGGCGAATTTGGTGAGCCGGCGCGACGCGGTGAGTACGGTCTGTTCGCCGAGTACGCCGATCGCCGACCGTACCGCCGCCTCGGCGCCGAAAACCGCCGTCATCGAGACCAGCAGCTGGGCGATATCGGATTGCAGCTGCGCGTCGGAGGCGCACAGTTCGGCCGCGGTGAAACCGCCGAACAGCGCACCGTCGGGTCCCACCCGGATCTCGGCGGGCCGCAACTCACCGTGCGCGATCCCGCGCTCGCGCAGTACTGTCAGCGCTTTCCATACCGAATCCAGTGCCGCGGTATCGGCGGGATCCTGTTCGATCGAACGCCCGGCCGGCAGCGTATGCGCGTACAGCATCCAGCCGCGCGGCAATCCGGCCACCGTCACCGGCCGGTGCGCGGCTACGCCGAGGTCGGCCAGCGCGATCGACATCAGCGCGCGATGCTCGACCGCCCGATGCATGGAGCCGTGTAGCGGCGCGGTCTCGCTGGAGCGGAAGGTCAGCCAGCGCCACAGCTGGCGCAGTGCGCTCAGCGAACGCTGATTCTTGCCGTACAGCTCGACCACCAGCGCCCGCTCGCGCTCCTCCACGGTCGCCGACAGCAGCAGCGCGCCTGGTCCGGCCGGCCGCACGACGGTGAACCGGGTGACGGTGTAGCCGCGGCGGGCCAGCCGGCGCACCGCGGCGTCCAGCGGAACCTCCAGTGCCGGGGTCCCCACCAGCAGTACGATCACCGCCCCGACGAGCCAGCCGACCACCAGGCCGAACATGGCGCGGGCCGGAACCACCGTGCTGACCACCAGATGGATCGGCGCGAAGGCCAGCAGCAGCACCCACAACCAGCGCCGCGGCCGCACCGGCAGCCACGGGCTGGAGACGGTGAGCACCGCGGCCAGCATGGCGATCCAGCGGGGGTCGTCGAGGAACTGCTGTAGGAAGGTTTTGTCGTCCAGATTCTCCGGGACCTGCAGGTGCCACTGCGGTGCCGACAACCCGCTGGGTGTGATGGACAGCAGTAGTACCGCGGTGAGCCCGGCGGTGGCGTACCCGGCCAGCAGCTTCCACTGCCGTCCGAACGCCAGTTCCACCAGAATCGCGAACGGCAGGATGAGAATGACGATCCCGTACAGCAGATAGACCAGGTTCGACTGGTCGGGGTTGAGGAATCCGACGATATTGGAGACCGAGCGTTCCAGCGCGAGCCATTCGGGCCGGGTGATCAGGGAACCGGCGATGACGACGGCGACGCCGACGGCCGCGAAGACGACACGGAGGATATCGCTGGTCCGCCGCGTGAGCGGCTGGAGGAGACTGCCCGTGACCGGGATCTCCCGCCCATCGACTCGCATGTCGTATCGGTACTTTCGGATCGAGGTGACGCTGACGGGCCGGTCACGCCCACCAGCAGGTGAGTATGCAGGAGCCCGAGCCGGACGATACACACCAACACGCTGTCAGAATGCAGGGGTGAGTGGTGATCAACGCATCTGTTTCGTGGGAGATTCTTTCGTCGCCGGCGTGGGGGACCCACAGGCTCTGGGCTGGACCGGCCGGCTGACCGCCCACGCCCGGGCCGCGGCGGCCGCGTGGACCACCTACAACCTCGGAGTGCGCGGCCACACCTCCGCCGATATCGTCGCGCGGTGGTCCGCGGAATGCCTGGTGCGCCTGCCGGCGGGGTCGGACGGCCGGGTGGTGTTCTCGTTCGGGGTGAACGACACCGTGGTCGCCGAGGGGCGGCGCCTGGTCGAGGAGCAGAACTCGGTGACGAATCTCTCCGTGCTGCTCACCAGCGCGCAGGCGCAGGAGTGGCCGGTGCTGGTGGTGGGGCCGCCGCCGGTCGACGAGGCCGGGCACAATCGGCGGATCGAGGAGTTGGACCGGCGCTTCGAGCGGACGTGTGCCGAGTTCGGGGTGCCGTATGCGGCGTCGTATTGGCTGCTGGCGCAGGATCCGGTCTGGCGGGAGCAGGTGCGGGCCGGGGACGGGGCACATCCCGCCGCGGAGGGATACGCCGCGTTCGCCGAGCGGCTGCTGCCCGCGTGGCGTCGATGGCTGGGGTACTGAGCGCTCCCGTGGATAAATAGGATAGAATTTCCGCAAATTCGGTATCCTCACCGGAAAATGTCCCAGACGGTGCGGTGTCTGTATCCGGCCGCCGGCTGTCAGTTCGCTGATACACCCGGTGCCGGAGCGCGCCGCATGACCGCGAAGACCTCCCCGAGTTCGGGCACCGACCGCTCCAGTTCGTCGCCGAAATCGCATTCGCATTCCAGCTGGCCCAAGGTGCCGACCATGGTGAGCGCGGCCCGCGCGAACGGCGTGCACTCCGGCGGCAGGGTCAACTCCCGCATCACATTCGTCAGCCGCAGGGCGGTGGTGCGCAGCACCTGCTTGCGCAGCCACGGGGTGGTGATACGGAATCGGGGGTGCCGCACCGGTTCCGCGCAGGCCGACAACGCCGCGTCGAGCGCCACCGCGTCGAAGGCCCGGCCGGGCAGCGCGAACCCGTGCGCCCGCACCGCCGTCTCCACCGCCGCCGGGCCGCCGTTGAAGATCGCGTCGCACATCTCGACCACCAGCCGGGTGAAACCCGGATGTGGCCACGGCGCGCACGCACCGAAATCCATCACCCCCAGGCGTCCGTCGGCGAGCAGCCGCAGATTGCCGGGATGCGGGTCGCAGTACAGCAGCCCGTGCTCCTCCCAGCCGGTCAGGACGAACCGCATCATCAACTCGCCGACCCGGTCCCGCTGCGCGCGGCTCCCGGATTCGACGAGCCGAGGGGCCGGAATCCCGTCGAGCCACTCCGAGACCAGCACGTCGCCGCGCTGTTCCAGCACCTCGGGCACCCGGAATTCGGTACTGGCGGCATACGCCCGTGCGAACGCCCGCTGATTATCGGCCTCGGCCGCGTAATCCAGCTCAGCTCGGACACTTTCACAGAGTGCCTCGGTCACCGATTTCACATCCGCGCCCGGCAGGAACACCGACGCCAGTGTGGAGATCCGCCGCAACTGGACCAGGTCCGACTCCACCGCCGCTCGCGCGCCCGGATACATGACCTTCACCGCGACCGCGCGCCCGTCGTGCCAGACCCCGCGATGCACCTGGCCGATGGACGCGGCTGCCGCCCGCCGATCGTCGAACTCGCGGAACAGTTCCCGCCAGTCCGGTCCCAGATGCTCGGCCAGCACGGCGTGCACGGTGGCGGGCAGCATCACCGGCGCCGAATCCTGCAACCGGGCCAGCGCGACCTGATAGGGGGCAGCTATATCGCGAGGCAATGCCAGCTGGTATATCGCCAGCAGCTGGCCGAGTTTCGCCGCGCAGCCCTTCAGTTCGCCCAGCACCGCGAACATGTGTTCGGCGGTACGGGATTGGATATCCCGGTCCACCTCCCGCGCCGGGCGGCCGAGCGCCCGGCGGCCCGCGCCCGCCGCCTGCCGGCCCGCGAACGCGACCGGTAGTGCTACGAGCTTGGCGCTGCGCAGCGCCCGGCGCACCGGCGGCGCGCCAGGATCACGTCGACTGCTCATACCTCATCCCCAGAAGCGATTCGCCTGTTCTCCTGTGCAGTCTGGCATATTTGCGCATAGACTGTCTGGGACGTGTCAGCTGCCGAGAAAGGTGTATCCATGGGATCCCGCACGGTGGTCGCCGACGTCGCCGACGAATTGGCACGGCGGGTCGCCGCCGGGGAATATCAGCCGGGCGAGCTGATGCCCTCGGTCCGTCAGGTCGCCGAGGAATTCGAAATGAACCGGGCCACCGCTCAGCTCACTCTCGGTCGGCTGGAGTCCTACGGATTCGTCGAGGCACGGCGCGGTAAGGGTTTCACCATCCGTGAGGTCCGCGCGGCCGGCGGCCTGGATGTCTACCGGCATCTCTTCCGGTTCTCCATCCCGATGCCCGAGGTCGCGATCGAGATGTTCCGCGATATCGTCGAGGTCGAGCGCGGCATCGTGATGGACGCACTGCTCTCCTACACCGGTCTGGCCCACGGTGTCGCGGCCGCGGCCGGGGTCGACCTCGCCGAGCTGAAGGCCGAGATCGACACCCTGGAAACGCTGGCGCGCCTGGATGTTCCCGACTACCGTCGCATCCTCGCCATCGAAATCGGCGTGGTCCGCAAACTGCTGGTAGCCCTGGAATCGAGTATGCAGCGCGCCATCCTCAACTCCATCGGCGAAATGGTGCTCGAAGTCCCCGAGGCCGTCGACGCCTATTTCGCCGGTGCCGCCGACCTGCACGTCCTGGTGTGGCGGGCATTGATCGCGGTCTGGGAATCGGAATCCGGGCCCACCCCCGCCCAGCTGGCACTGTTCGAGGACCTGTTCGGGATTTACCACAACAAGGTCATCGCCCGATTCGAGGAACTGCTCGGCGCCGAGGACGACACCGAAGAGGTCCACGCGGCCACCGCCTGAGCGAGGCTGCCCGCGCGACACGAGAAGTCCGGCAACAACCTCCCGCTGCGCGAACGCCCCCATGCGTCCCCCCCATCGACTCCCGGCGCAACCCCATGTGTCGAGTCTTACGAGACACCTCCAAGGGTTGAGGCCCGTCTCGCCGTTTCGGCCTCGAAAGCGCCGCGCGAAGCGCAAGTCTCGA
>NZ_JBEXLL010000037.1:0-62123 GCF_040609955.1 Nocardia sp. NPDC004568 | reverse complement strand
GCCTCGAAAGCGCCGCGCGAAGCGCAAGTCTCGAGGCCGAAACGGCGAGACCAAGGGGGCCTCAACCCCGCGCGCCGCAGGCGCGCCGAAAAAACACAGCACCTTCACGAGCAAGCCCGCATCGCCACATCCCCGAACAAAACCCGCACCCCCACCCCCGAGCAGACCCACATCCCCACCCCCGAGCAGCGCACCTCACCTCCCCCATAGGACCCCGCCCCCACCTCCCCGAGCAGGACCCCACAACCCCCATCCCCGCCTTTCCGAGCAGCCCGACCCACAACAGGCCCCGCCCTTCCTCCGCCCGGCGAGCCCACTTCCCGCACAGTTGCACACACTCGCCCGGGCCCCGTAGGCCATCTACACCGGACCACCGACGCCCCACCGGTATCACGAGCCAACCCTTCACCCGTGTTCTTGCTCCAAGCGCTACGCATTCCGCGGCAATTTCCGGCCTACCCCGGAAATCCGTGCGATATTTCCGGCCCTCGGCAATTATTCGCTGCCGACACCTTCCGGACGATATTCCTCCGGTGGCGGGTTTTCACCCGGCAACACGATGCGAATAAGGGCGCCGCCACGCTCGGAGGTGTCGATGGCAATAGTGCCGCCGTGTTTGGTCACGACCTGTTTCACAATTGCCAGACCGAGCCCGGAACCGGGCATGGAGCGTGACGCGGTAGTGCGATAGAAACGCTCGAAGACCAGCTCCCGCTCGCCGGATGGAATACCGGGGCCGGCATCGTCGACCGATAATTCCAGCAGCCCGCGGCCGGTCTCGGCCATCCGCACGCGGACCTGTTCGCCGGGCGGATTCCATTTCGCGGCGTTGTCGAGCACATTGAGAATCGCGCGTTCCAATGCAGCGTCGTGCCCGTACACGAACCAGGGGCGTAGTTCGGCGGCGAAGCCGACCGCACCGCGACGGCGGACCCGTTCCAGTGCCCGTTCGGTCACCTCGCCGAGATCGACGCGCTCGTACACGGTCTCCGGGGCATCCTCGCGGGCCAGATCCACCAGGTCGCCGACCAGGTTGGACAACTCCTCGATCTGCGCCATCACATCCGAACGCAGTTCGGCCATATCCTCCTCCGGAATGGCGGGGGCGTCGGGACGGCTCGAGGCGATGAGCAGTTCCATATTCGTGCGCAGGGAGGTCAGTGGGGTCCGCAGTTCGTGACCGGCGTCGGCGACCAGCCGCCGTTGCCGGTCCCGGGATTCGGTCAGGGCGCGCAGCATGGTGTTGAAACTCTCGGTGAGCCGGGCAAGTTCGTCGTCACCGGTCACCGGGATGGGCGTGAGATCGTCGGTGCGCGCGATCCGTTCGGTGGCCGCGGTCAGCCGGGCGATCGGACGCAGCCCGGTCCGCCCGACGGCGGTGCCGGCACCGGCGGCGAGGACGACACCGCAGGCGCCGACCGCGAACAGTAGCCAGGCCAGCCGGTCCAGCACCTCGCGGGTCGGTTCCAGGCGTTGGGAGATGATCAGGGTGACGCCGGAATCCATACGTTCGGCCAGTACCCGCTGATTGTTGTAGGTGCGCAGCGACGAATCGCGGGTGCCCTGCGCCACCGCGATCTCCTCGGTACCGATGGGCGGGGTGGTCGGCTGCGGCGGGATATAGGCGGGCAGGCTGGGGCGCTGGGTGGCCGACCGGTCGGCGGGCGGATAGATCAGCGCGACGCCGATATCGTTGGAGAACAGTGTCGCCACGCCCAGCGACTGGAAGGCCATGCTGTCGATATCGCCGCTGATCATGGTGGCCGCACGCGCCCGCAGCTGCGCGTCGACCTGCCCGTAGAGGGCGCGGGCGACCATCGCGTAGGCGGCGATCGAGGTGATCGCCACGAAGATCGCCACCAGCGAAGCGGCCAGCAGGGTGACTCGCCATCGTAGGGATACGGTGCGGGTCAGCGGGGTCGGTGGGCGCATGGGGGTCGGCTCGTCCGGCCACGGGCCGCCGAGCGGCGCGACCGTATGTTTCTTCGCCGCGGAACGGGAGGTGCGTGCCATATCCGCGCTTACGGAGGGGTTTCACGCAGGACGTAACCGACCCCGCGCACGGTATGGATGAGGCGGGGTTCGCCGTCGGCCTCGGTTTTCCGGCGCAGATAGCCGATATAGACCTCCAGAGCGTTACCGGAGGTGGGGAAGTCGTAGCCCCATACCTCCTCGAGGATCCGGCCGCGGGTCAGCACCCGGCGTGGATTGGACATGAGCATTTCGAGCAGGGAGAACTCGGTGCGGGTCAGCGAGATGGACCGCGAACCGCGGGCTACCTCGCGGGTGACCGGATCGAGCGAGAGGTCGGCGAAGCGCATCGCCTCGGAGACCTCACCGGTGTCCGGGGCGCGGCGGCGCAGCAGGGCACGCAGCCGGGCCAGCAGTTCTTCCAACGCGAACGGTTTGGGCAGGTAGTCGTCCGCGCCGGCATCGAGGCCGGCCACTCGCTCGGATACCGAATCGCGTGCGGTCAGTACCAGGATGGGCAGGTCGTCTCCGGTGCTGCGCAACCGCCGGCAGACTTCGAGTCCGTCCAGTCGAGGCATCATGACATCGAGCACCAGCGCGTCCGGGCGGTCGGCGGTCGCCTTCTCCAATGCGTCGATACCGTCCACCGCCAGATCGACGGTGTATCCGTTGAAGGTCAGCGACCGGCGCAGTGACTCCCGCACGGCACGATCGTCGTCGACCACCAGAATCCGCATAACACCAGTTTGACGGGAGCGACTGAGAGGCTACTGAGAGGGTCCGGCGCGGCGCGAGTCCGCTGACCACCGGCTTCGCCGGACGGATTTTCCGGATCGGGGTCGGGATGGGTGGAATATCGCACGGAACTTCCCCCTCGCGGGAAGGGACCGGACGGTCGACCTAATGCGGACGAGCTCGCGACGTTACCGCGCGCGGGCATCGCCACCTGGGAATTCGTCCCACAACCGAACGATCCATTACCACCCTGTGATATGCCACGAAACCTGTTCCCCATCCGCTTTATTCGCGGTATAACCGTCTGAACGCCCCGATTGCCCGTCGCTAACAGGCACGGTATGTTCCGATCGGTAAAAACTAGACCTCCGGTTGGTTCGGTGTGCAGTGAATCATAACTGAAACGCGCACGCGCCAAAAAGAGGTCGATCGTGATGCGGAGGCGACAGAGGCGGATGGAAACCCCGCGACCGTGGCAATTCAGCCTGTCCAACTGGTCGGTCACCCGCAAGGTCGGCATCGTCCTGGTCCTGCCGGTCGTCCTGGCGACCCTCTTCGCGGTGCTACGGATCAACAACGAGCTGCGCACCCTGGAACAGCTCGAGGCCGCGACCGAACAGTCCCGCATCATCGCGCCCCTCGTCGGCTACAACGCCGCCGCCGAACACCTCGCGGTCACCGCGACCGCCGGCTGGGCCGACAACCGCGAACCGCAGGCCTCCGCGGCCTTCGCCGGTTTCGACGCGGCCCACGAGACACTGGAACGAGCACTGGACTCCTACCGGATCCGGCCGGAGGTGTCCCGCGAGCTGTCCTCGGCACTCACCATCGGCAGCACCATGCGCAGCGGCCTCAGCAACGGATCGCCCGCCATGGTGGGCGATCAGGCCGACGAGATCGCGGTCCGGATCGGTAACGCGCTCGCGCAGTCGCCGACCGTCGAGGACCTCTCGATCCAGCGCTACTTCCTGCAGGTGAGTGCGATCCAGAACGCACGGCGGTCGCTGACCGCGCAGCGTCTGGTGATCAGTTCGCCCACCGCCGAGGACAATCCGGCCATGCGCGCCCGGGTGCTCACCTCCGGTGGCGCCGAACTCACCATGATCCACCAGTACGGGCAGATCATGCCGGATGTGGCCGGCAATATGCGGCCGCTCCTGGACGCGGTGCAGACCCGACTGGCGATCTTCAGCCAGGGCACCCAGGGCGCGATGACCGATCCCGCCGCGCTGAAATCCCTCGACACCAGCTCGCAGGCCTACCAGGTCACCACCGACCAGCTGACGGCCACCATCAGCGGTGCGCTGCACCATGCGACGGTTTCCGCCCAGAACAGCGCGCTGCGCGAGACCGCGCTGCTCATCGCCGCCCTGCTCGGCGGTCTGACCCTCGCGCTCGCGGTCGCCCGGACCCTGGTCGTCCCGGTGCGCCGCCTGCGCCGCGATGCGCTGGAAGTGGCCCATGTGCGACTTCCCGAGGAACTCGAGCAGGTCCGCGGGGGCGCCGAGACCCCGGAGATCGAACCGGTCGGCGTCCAGGGCACCGAGGAGATCGGCCAGCTCGCCCGGGCGGTCGACGAAATGCACCAGCAGGCCCTCAATCTGGCCGCCGACCAGGCCCGTCTGCGTGTGCAGATCGGCAACATGTTCGAGACCCTGTCCCGGCGCAGCCAGTCGCTGGTGGAACAGCAGCTGGGCATCATCGAGGAACTCGAGCACGACGAGGACGATCCGAAACGGCTGCAGAACCTGTTCCGGCTCGACCATCTCGCTACTCGAATGCGGCGCAATGGTGACAATCTGCTCGTGCTGGCCGGTACCGCGCTGCGTCGCGGGCAGCTCGACCCGGTCCCGCTCTCGGATATGCTGTGGAGTGCGGTTTCCCAGGTCGAGGACTATCAGCGGGTCGAGATCGGTCATGTGCCCGAAGGTGTGGTCGCCGGTGAGCCCGCGGTCGATATCGAACACCTGCTCGCGGAGGTCATCGACAATGCGTTGCGGTACTCCCCACCCAATACGCCGGTGGCGGTGACCGTCTCCCGCGCGGTCGACGGCGGGTACCTCATCGAGATCACGGACCGGGGACTGGGTATGGCCACCGAGGATCTGCAGGCCGCCAACGCGCGCCTGGCCTCCGGTGGTGAGATCAATGTCGAAACCGCACGCCGCATGGGTCTTTTCGTCGTCGGCCGGCTGGCCAAGCGCCATCAGATCACCGTGGGTCTCCGGCGTACCTCGACCATGGCGCAGCAGCCCGGTATCACCGCCAGCCTGCATCTGCCGGGCCTCCTGGTCTCCCCCGACACCGGATCCGACAACTCGAACGTCCTCACCGCCGACCTCTCCGCGGCCACACCGCAACTCCAGCACACCTCGCAGCTGCCCCAGCCGCCGACGCCGCGGCAGCTGACCCCGGTGCCCGATCTGCCGTCCTCGGATCCGTGGCCCTCGCGTTCCGATCTCCCCGCGGCGCGCCCGCTCACTCCCGCGCCCATGACCTCGAGTTTCGGCACCACGTCCACCGGATTGCCGCAGCGCCGCCCCTCCACGCACGGTCCCGCGGCCCCCGGCAAGGACACGGGGAACGGCAGCGGCGCCCGGGACACCTTCTCGGCGTTCGATCCGGTCCCCGATACCCCGGAATCCGACGAATCGCCCACCGGTCTGTGGTCGGAAACCTACAAGACCCAGTCCTTCCCGGCTCCGGTCGAGCTCCCGGCACCGGACACCACCGAACTCCGGCCGTCGTCCGACCCGCAGCCGCCGGCGGTCACCGCCCGCTCCGGATTGCCGATCCGGCGCCCGGGCATGGACCACGACGACCCCATCGGCCGCGCCGAGACGCGCCGCGACGAGCCGGCGCCGGCCACAACCACCTCCTCCCGGCTGCAACCGGTCGGCGGCGAGACCCCCACTCCGATCTACCAGCGTATGGTCTCGGAATGGTTGGTCGAGCCGGCCACCACCCAGGACCAGCCGCGCCAGGACTGGACCACTCCCGCCGATATCGGCTGGCTGGCCGCGGAAGACGCCGCCAAGCCGAGCTCGGACTCCACCACCGCGAACGGGCTCCCCATCCGCCGACCGGGCGCGCAGCTCGTCCCCGGTGGGCTGACCCCCGTCGAGGACGAGGCCCCCCGGGACCCGGCGGAGATCCGGAGCAATCTGACCAGACACCTGAGCGGGGTCCGCAGTGGGCGGGCCGACGCGCAGAACAATGACGGAGGGCTTGCATGACCGACGACCCGAAGAGCAGCACGGACGAGAACCTGAACTGGCTGGTCGCCAGATTCACCCGGGATGTGCCGGGTGTCTCCCATGCCGTCCTGGTCTCCGCGGACGGCCTGTTGCAAGCTGTCAGCCCCCATCTGCCCGCCGATCGTGCCGAGCAGCTCGCCGCGGTGACCGCGGGCCTGGCCAGTCTCTCCACCGGCGCGGCCCAGTTGTTCGACGGCGGCAAGGTGATGCAGTCCATCGTGGAGATGCAGCGCGGCTACCTACTGGTCATGAGCGTCGGCAACGGCTCACACATCGCCGTACTCGCCAACAAGCAGCACGATATCGGCCGGATCGGCTACGAGATGGCCCTACTGGTCGATCGCGTGGGCTCGGTCGTCAGCGCGACCGCCCGAACCACCGTCTGAGCACCATGTCCCAATTCGGCCAAGGCTTGCCCGATCCCCATACCGGCGGAGCCGGATTCGGCTCCCCGGATCGAAACTACGGTCCGGGCGCACAGAACTTCGGACCCGGTTCCTCGCAGTACAACACCGGTGCCTATCGGTTCGACGCCGCTGCGCAGCCGAACAACCCGCGCCGGGCCGGACGTGTCCGCCCGTACGCAATCACCGCCGGCCGAACCCAGCCCGCCGTCGATCTGCCGATGGAGGCGGTTATCGAAACCATCTCCTATCATGCACAATTCGATTGGCCGTCCGGTGACATCCGAGCCGAGATTCTCCGGCTCGGAACCCACCAGCTGTCGGTTGCCGAAATCGCCGCGCATCTCGATCGCCCGCTCGGTATGGTCCGCGTCGTCATCGGTGATCTCGTCGTGGACGGCAACCTGCGAGTGCATTCGACTTTGACCGAGCAGGCGAGTTACGACGAACGCCGGTCGCTGATGGAGAGGACATTGCGTGGACTCCGAGCCCTTTAGCAACAACCAGGGTGGTGGTGCGGCGGAGACCGAGACCCGGGTCGCGTCGACCAAGATCGTCGTCGCCGGTGGATTCGGCGCGGGTAAGACAACTTTCGTCGGCGCGGTCTCGGAGATCGTGCCGCTGCGTACCGAGGCGATGGTCACCAGTTTCTCCGACGGCGTCGACAATCTGGACGACACCCCGGACAAGCAGACGACCACGGTCGCAATGGATTTCGGGCGGATCATCCTGCCGGGCAACCTGACGCTCTACCTGTTCGGCACGCCCGGCCAGCGCCGGTTCTGGTTCATGTGGGACGACCTCATCCGCGGCGCCATCGGCGCGGTGGTGCTGGTGGACGCCCGCCGGCTGGAGGACAGTTTCGCGGCCGTCGATTTCTTCGAGGCGCGCAATCTGCCGTTCCTGATCGCGGTCAACCGGTTCCCGAACTCACCGCGGTTCGCGATGGCCGAGCTGCGTGAGGCGCTGTCGGTACGCGAAGGCGTGCCGATCGTGGATATCGATGCCCGTGACGCGAAAGAGGTCCGGCAGGCGCTGGCCGCCGTCACCGAGTACGCGATCAACCGCTTGAAGGCCCAGGAATACGAGGGAGTCGCCCGGCATGGTTGAGGTGCTGGCCGCGGAAACGGTCGAGACCGCCGATCTGTTCACCATGGGCTACTGGCTGACCCTGCTCACCTTCGGGGTATCGGCGGTCGGGATGTTCGTGGGTCTTGCCTGCGCGGTGAACGGCCGCCGTTCGGTCCGGTTCCGCCCGGTATGGGTGGCCGCCGCCGCGGTCTCCATCGGTGGTATCGGGGTCTGGCTGGCCAGCACGGTCTCGATGCTGGGTATCTCCATTCCGGGCCGCATTCTCCGCTACGACATCTCGGATCTGACGCTGTCGCTGGTGTTCGCCGTCGGCGCGGTCTTCCTCGGCCTGCTGCTCGCCGGTCGTGAGTTCGAGGTCAAACGCATGGTGAACGCGGCGGCCGGGCTCGGTCTCGGATTCGGGATCATGCTGTGGCTACAACTCACCTCGATCGATATCCAGGGTTCGGTCTCGCTGAACATCGGGCTCTTCGTCGTCGCGATCGTCGTCGTGGTGACCGCTTCCTCGCTGTGTGTCTTCCTCTTCCAGAGGTTCCGCTTCCCCGCCGCCCGGTTCGGGTCGATCGCGATGTTCGGTGCGGGTGTGGCGGCCGTCTACTTCACCGGTGTCGCCGCCCTGGAATTCCGTTTCGACCCCGACGCCGAACCCGCACAAGGGATGGAGCTGTTCGGCTACGCCTTCCCCATGTTCGTCATCGGCCTGCTGGCCCTGGCCGTTCCGATCACCGCGGTCCTGGTGGCTCCCGAACGTCCCGACGACACGTCCCGCGCGGCGAAGTCCGGTGCGTCGGAGACCAGTGGCCCGGTCGGCGGGCCCGGTCGCGTATCGCCCGTCGACGAGCAGATCCGGCCGGCTGCCCGGCCCAATGCGGCGGCGGCCCTGGCGCAGCGTGCGCAGCCGCTGCCGGAACCGGCGCGCTGATCCGGGGTGGATGCCGAAATCGTGCTGTCCGATCAGGAAAAGCTCCTGCGGGAGCTGGGAGCGCAGGTGCGCGGGCTGCGCTCGGAGGTGTCCGAGCTACGGGTCGAGATCAGCGAAATGGAGGCCACGGTCGCCGATCTCGCGACCCGGGCGGACCGGCCCGAGCGGGTGGAGCTGCCGTGGCCGCTCTCGCTGTTGCTGCTACCGGCCGCGCTCGCCCTGGCGCTGCTGCGACAGGTGGGCGATATCGCGGAGGCGCTCGCGGCGGAATGCGACTCGCGACAGGACGCGGAATCACCCGGGGAGATCGAGGTGAAAGCCCTCGAAAGTGGCGATGAGCGGGTCTCCCATCTCTGGGAGACCCGCCCTCACGCACGAGGATAACCGGTATGGACCGGTGAAGGAGTAGTCCGCCGGGATTTTCCGGCGGTCATCGCATCTCCGTCCGAAATAGCAGTACCGCACCGAACTTCGGTCCGCAATCGGTCAGCATGCCATCTTTTCAGGTGAGGACCATGGTAATGGTTGCGGAATATTTGCCAGCAGTGACGATGCGTCGCCTGTCTTGCCCGGATGAGACTGCCGCCATGGCTTTTTCGCATCTAGGGGCCCTGACAATTCATCGCCGTTTCCGGTCCAGCAGACCGCGTCGAGCGGCCTGCACCAGTCGCCGCGGCACCCGATGCACCACACCGTCCACTGTGACCGGAACCAGGTCCGGCGGCGTTGCCTTCCAGTTCGACCGGCGGCTACGGGTATTCGACCGCGACATCCGCCGCTTCGGTACTGCCATCTCACTGCTCCTTCCGGGCTCGGCCGGCGCGCCGGCCGTATCGGCGTTCGAATTTCTCCACCCGGCCTTGGGTGTCGAGCACACGATGCGCGCCGGTCCAGAAGGGGTGCGAATCCGCGGTGACGTCCACCGTCAGCAGCGGATAGGTATTGCCGTCGGTCCAGGTGACGGTCCGGTCGCCGGTAGCCGTGGAACGGGTCAGGAACCGGGCCCCGGTACTGGCGTCCTCGAAGACGACGGGGTGGTAATCGGGATGGATATCGGCCTTCATCACTTCTCCTTCCGGGCGCGCTCGCCCGTGTCGCCGCCGCGGCCCTCGCCGGTGGCGGCCGGATACGGTTCGTCCGGATCACAGGGGTCGGTATGCCATTCGCCGAAGGGATCCGACCAGCCGGCCACCTGATGCGGCGCTCGCTCGACCAGGCGCAGTTCGGCATCGTCGACCAGGGCCCGGCCCAGTGCCTGCCGGACCTCCTCCGGGTCGGCCGCGTGGACCAGGACGACCAGCGAATTGTCACGGTCGCCGAACCGGTCGTCCCAGCGCAGCCGGGCCATGGCCAGCCGTTCCGGCTCGACCTCGGCGCGTTCGGCTTCGGTCATCGCCGCCAGCCAGCGACCGGCGCCACCGATCCGCAGACCCCCGCCGGCCGATTCCAGCCAGACGACCTCGTCCGGCTGGGTCGCCAGCCATACCCGGCCACGCGCGGTGACCACACCCTCGAACAGGACGTCCAGCGCCTCGTGCAGCCGCTCCGGGTGGAACGGCCGCCCGGCGGCGAATTCGACCAGCTCCACATCGTATTCCGCGCCCAGCGGAGGCCGGCCGCGTAACAGCGGGGCATGGGCGTCGAAAGTCCGGCCGCGCCGCGACCCGGCCGGTATCCGGGTCAGCAGTTCCTCGATCGCGCCGGTGGTCACCGCCGCGTCCGGTCCCGTCCACAGTGCCGGGGCGAGCGGCGCCAACCGGGACAGCACCGCCCCGAGCCGGGCGCGCTCCAGCGGGTCCACGAGATCGGCCCCGGTGATCACCAGGGCATCCGCGAAATCGACCTGCCCGACCGCCAGTTGGGCGAGGGTGCGCTCGTCGTCGGCCCATGCCCAGCCGAGTTCGTCGAGCGCTTCGTCACCGGTCGCCGCGGGGAGCCAGGTACGCGCGTCGATACCGGTGAGCACGGCGGCTATCCGGACATCCCGGGCCGCGGGGCCGTCCACCCGGCCGACGACACCGGCCACGACCACCTCGCCGATCCCCTGGCACACCGACTCCGCTTCGATGGCCGGGTCCAGCGCGAGCACGATCCGCCGCACCGAATCACGGGCCGCGAGAGTGCACAGTAGTGGCAGCAGATCCGCCTTCAGCGTGCACGAGACGCAGCCGTGCGCGAGTTCGTGCACCGAGACGGTATCCGTACCGCCTCGGGACACGGTGCGGCGCACGACCCCCTCCCCGAGTTCGGTGAGGTCGTGGCGTACCACCACGGTGCCCGCGGTCGCGCCGAGCGCGTCCGCGATGAGGTCGACGGAACCGGCCGGGTCACCGTGCAGGCCCGCGACCACCACGACCGGCGTGCGGCGGTCTCCGGGATCGATGTCATCTGGGAGTTGTGCGGAATGGGACACCACTACCCTTTCGGTAATGATTTTCAATTACGACCCGGCACACGCTACAGTGTGGACCCATCGTTGTCGAAAACGATTGTCATCATCGTTCACGTCGGAGGGAGCCCCATGTCGGCGCACTGTCAGGTCACCGGCCGCACACCCGGGTTCGGCAAGGCCGTCTCGCATTCGCACAAGCGCACCAGCCGGCGCTGGGACCCCAATATCCAGCGCAAGACCTACTATCTGCCCAGCGAAGGCCGCCGGATAACCCTGAATGTGTCCGCCAAGGGCATCAAAACCATCGACCGGGACGGGATCGAGGCCGTGGTGGCCCGCCTCCGCGGCCGCGGAACGCGGATCTGAGCGCAGCGATGGCATCGAAATCGACCGATATCCGTCCGGTGATCAAACTCCGGTCCACGGCGGGCACCGGATACACCTACGTCACCCGCAAGAACCGCCGGAACGACCCCGACCGCATGGTGCTGCGGAAATACGATCCCGTGGTCCGCCGGCACGTCGACTTCCGCGAGGAGCGCTGATGGCCAAGAAGTCGAAGATCGCCCGCGACCGGCAGCGACGCGCCGTCGTGGACCGATACGCCGAACGGCGGGCCGAGCTCAAAGAGCTGATCCGCAAACCCGGCACGCCCGAAGACGACCGGCTGGCCGCGCAGGCGGCCCTGCGCCGACTGCCCCGGGACGCCAGTCCGGTACGATTGCGCAATCGGGACGCCGCCGACGGGCGACCGCGCGGTTATCTCCGGAAGTTCGGCCTTTCGCGTGTGCGTGTGCGTGAGATGGCACATCGAGGAGAGTTGCCCGGTGTGCACAAATCGAGCTGGTAACCCACCGATCGTGAGTTAGGAACCGGTCATATGGCAGTCAAACGAGGCCCGTCGAAGAAGGTCCGCGCCGAACAGGCCCGCCGGCCCAAGAAGAACCCGCTGATCGCAGCGGGTATCGAGACGGTCGACTACAAGGATGTGAATCTGCTGCGCACTTTCATCTCCGATCGCGGCAAGATCCGCAGCCGCCGGGTCACCGGCCTGACCCCGCAGCAGCAGCGACAGGTCGCGGTCGCGGTGAAGAACGCGCGCGAGATGGCCCTGCTCCCCTTCACCAGCCGCTGACCCCTCGCTGAATTCCCGCCCGGACGCCCGGCACCGCACCCGCGGCGCCGGGCGTCCGGCTGCTGTCCACGCACGGGCAGTGCGGGGTCGGCGCCCACTACAGTGGTGCGCATGCTCACACTGCGGGGATCTACGGCAATTCTGGCTCTCGGCGTCGTCCTCGCGGTCTCGGCCTGCGGTACCGACGGCACCGCCGCCCCGGAGCCCGGCCTCTCCCCGACCTCCGTGCCCGCCCCGGCGAGTACACCCGCGACTCCCACCGAGGATCCCGGCGCCGACCCCGGCCACCTCTTCACCGCGGACCCGTCCCTCGTCGGCGCCCATCCCGTCCCCTTCACCTCGTGGACGAGGGTGGCCGAGGACCGCATCGCGATCCATTTCGAAACCGGTGTGCCCGAATGCTACGGCGTGGACGCCAGCACCACCGAGGACGACGGCACGGTCACCGTCGAGCTGCGCAGCGGCACCCGGGCCGACGCCGTCGACAAGATGTGCGTGATGATGGCGGTTTTCGGCACGCTGGAGATCCCACTGGACGCGCCGCTGGGTGACCGCCGGGTACTCAGCGCGGTCTGATCGCCTGCTGCCACCGGCCGGATCACCCTACCGGCGGCTCGGCCGAACTCCTGGTCGTACCGGTCCGGCCGCTCTCGGGTACGCCGGATCCGGGTATGCCGATACCCCTGTGCGTTCCGCCCCGCCTCGACCGAAGCGGGAATGCCCGTGGCGGCACCGCCACGGGCACCGTACTCAGTGGGCGAAGTGCCGGGACCCGGTGAAGTACATGGTCACACCGGCTGCCCGCGCGGCATCGATGGTGTCCTGGTCACGCACCGAGCCGCCCGGCTGGACGATCGCCCGGATACCGGCCTCCAGCAACAGTTGCGGGCCGTCGGGGAACGGGAAGAACGCGTCCGAGGCGGCCACCGAGCCCGCGGCGCGATCACCGGCCCGCTGGACGGCGAGCCGTACCGAATCGACCCGGTTGACCTGCCCCATACCGACGCCCACCGACGCGCCGTCATGGGCCAGCAGAATGGCGTTGGATTTCACGGCCCGGCAGGCGCGCCAGGCGAATTCGAGATCGGCCAGGGTCGCCGCGTCCGCGGCCTCACCGACCGCGAGCGTCCAGTTCGCCGGATCGTCACCGTCGGCGTCGATCACATCGCGCTGCTGTACCAGCAGCCCGCCGCTCACCGGCCGGTGTTCGGCGCCCGCCGGCGCCGGCGCCTCGGCGACAAGGATGCGGATGTTCTTCTTGCGCTGCAGTACTTCGACGGCGCCGTCGGCGTAGGAGGGTGCCACGATCACCTCGGTGAAGATCTCGGCCACCTGCTGGGCCATCGCCACCGAGACCTCGCGGTTGGTCGCGATGACACCGCCGTAGGCGCTCACCGGATCGCAGGCGTGCGCCTTGCGGTGTGCTTCGGCGATATCCGCGCCGGTGGCGATACCGCACGGGTTGGCGTGTTTGATGATCGCCACCGCGGGCGCGGCGTGGTCGTAGGCGGCCCGGCGCGCGGCATCGGCGTCGGTGTAGTTGTTGTACGACATCTCCTTGCCGTGCAACTGCCGCGCCCGCGCCAGCCCGGGCCCGCCGTCACCGTCGGTGTACAGCGCGGCCCGCTGATGCGGGTTCTCGCCGTAGCGCAGGACCGCCGAACGGTCCCATACCGCGCCGATCCAGGACGGGAACTCGTCCTCCTCGACGGTCTTCTCGACCAGCGTCGACGCCATCCAGTTCGCGACCGCGACGTCATAGCTCGCGGTGTGCTGGAAAGCCTTGGCGGCCAGCGCGATACGTTCCGACAGCGTGAACCCGCCGTCGGCGACGGCCTTACGGACCTCGTCGTAGTCGCCGGTGTTCACCACCACGGCCACCGACGGATGGTTCTTGGCCGCGGCGCGCACCATCGACGGGCCGCCGATATCGATCTGTTCGACGCATTCGTCCGGGCTCGCCCCGCTCGCGACGGTCTCGCTGAACGGATAGAGGTTCACCACCACCAGCTGGAAGGCCTCGATACCCAGTTCGGTGAGCTGGCCGAGGTGTTCGGCCTTGCGGGTATCGGCCAGAATGCCCGCGTGCACCCGAGGATGCAGCGTTTTGACCCGGCCGTCCAGGGTTTCCGGGAACCCGGTCAGGTCCTCGACCTTGGTCACCGGGACACCGGCGTCCGCGATCCGCGCCGCGGTCGACCCGGTGGACACCAGCTCCACCCCCGCGCCGTGCAGCGCGGTCGCCAGCTCGACGAGCCCGGTCTTGTCGTAGACGCTCACCAGCGCCCGGCGGATCGGCGTGCGTTCACTCACCGGAGAACTCGCTCATCAGGGATAACTGCCTTTCGTCCATCGGAGACAATTCCGCGGGTCGCGACGGCGGCGACAACCTCCACCAGCAACCGTCGCTCCACGACTTTGATGCGCTCGTGCAACGCGGCCTCGTCGTCGGCCGGATCGACCCGGACCGGCTCCTGGGCCAGGATCGGGCCGGTGTCCACGCCGGCGTCCACCAGATGCACGGTGGTTCCGGTGACCCGGACCCCGTAGGCGAGCGCGTCCCGCACCCCGTGCGCACCGGGGAAAGCGGGCAGCAGGGCCGGATGGGTGTTGATGATCCGGCCGCCGAAACGATCCAGGAACACCGGCCCCAGCAGCTTCATGAAGCCCGCGCAGACCACCAGGTCGGGCGAGTATCCGGCCACTGCCTCGGTGAGCGCCACATCCCATGCGCCGCGATCGGCGTGATCGCCGACCGCGACCCGGAAGGCGGGCACACCCGCCGCCGCCGCGTGTTCGACGGCGGGGCACTCCCGGTCGACGCCCACCGCGTGGATCCGCGCCGGATACCCGGGGTCGGCCGCGGCGTCGAGCAACGCGCGCAGCAGTGAGCCGGTCCCCGAGGCGAGTACGACCAGGCCGGCCGGGGTGGAATCGGTGGGTTCCGGGGCGGTCAGGGCTCTACTCCTGGAGTTCGAAGGAACGACGGGCGGGGTCCACCCGCCGGCGGGAACGAACCCGCGGCACGGATAGAGCCTAGTAGACGCGGTCGGGCCCGCCTGCGGCGGCAGTGAGCCGGGGGCCTGGAGCGAGCGAACGCGGTCAGGTCCGGCGCGGGTCCCCGTCGTCTCCGTCCAGCGCGTCCGGCTCGACCACTTCCGCGTCCACGATCTCCGGCGCCGCCTCCGCGGCGGCGACGGCGTCCGCGGCGGATCCACGCGGCGGATCCTCGACCACCTCGGCCTCCAGCGGGCGTTCGGGCCCCGGCGATTCGGCGCGCGGCCGGTCGAGCAGACCCGCATAACGGTCGGCCGGATCGGTGGCGGAATCGCCCGGCAGCTCCGGGAGCCGCCGCTCGGGCAGCGCGCGGTCCGCCGGAGTCCGGCCGCTCTCCTGCTCGCCGGGGTAGTAGTCGTCGTCGTAATCGATATCGTCCGGGTCGAAGAGCGCGTCGGGATGGCGCATCAGCGGTGTGGGGAAAGAGACGACGAAGGTCCGCGCGAACAGCAGCCCGGCGTAACCGGGAATCGCCAGCCAGGCGAACACCGCCAGGGCGAACACGGGCAGCTCGAGGCCCAGCCGCCCGAAATTTCCCAGTTCTCCGCCGGACAGCGCCGCCAGCGCGGTGAGCGCCGCGCTCGCGAGCCCGGCCGCGGCGAGCAACGCCCAAGGGGCGCCGGGGCGGTCGTAACTCACCCGGGCCGATTCCACGCCCCCGTACACGCCCACGGCAGCCGGCACGAGCAGCAGCACGGCCCACCAGAGCTCGGCCGGACCCGTCGGTACCGCGGCCAGTACCGGCACCGCGGGAATCGGCCCACCGACCACGGTGAACACCCCGACCGAGGCATCCCCGAATTCGACGCCCGGACCCACCAGCACCCCGACCCCGGCCACCACCGCGTTCGGCAGGTACAGCAACGAGAGCAGAGTGAGCCCGAGTACGTCGACGATCCCCTCCGCGGACCCGTAGGTCTCGCCGACCCGCGACCAGTGCGCCAGCAGGGCCGGCACCAGCAGCACGGCCGCGGCGGCCAACAGGCGCAAGACGGCCCGGCCCGCGACGTAGGCGGCGGCGATCACGTCGTAGGGCAGGCCCTCGAAGAGACGTTCCCGGCACCGGAAGGCGATACCGCACAGCACGGCGGTGAGATGCAGGAGCAGTGCCCAACCGAAGGCGGTCAGCGGGTTGGGACGTTGCAGGGCAATGGATCCCGACGCGTCCTCGGTGACCGCCAGGCAGACGGCGGTGATCAGCAGCGGGCCCCCCATCGCGGCGCCGCACAGCCAGCCCAGTTCCGCCCGGGTGGGTTCGGTATCGGTGGCGGCGACGGCTTCCCGGGCCGCGGCCCACAGCAGCAGCGCGGTCGGCAGCACCGGAAGCAGACCCACCGTGGTACTGCCGATGAGCAGCGGCACCTGGTGCGCGGCGAGCCAGCCCGCGGCCACCGCGCCACTGAGACCGGTGAGATCACTGCCCGCGGTGAAAAGGGTCACCAACATGGTGACCACGACAACGGCCAGGGTGAAGGCGGCGGGCCGGAAGGCCACGAAGAGAAGCGCCCGCGCACGCTCGGGCGGTAGTGAGAGAAAACCCGGCTCGTCACCGGAACGCGTCGAACTCCTGCGTGCCCCCCGGAGCGGGTGGTTCGACGAGGTACGCGGGGAACTCATGGATTTCAGAGTGGCAGCCGCCCCGGCGCGGACGCTTCAGGCGCGCCGCGCCGGGCGCTGCCGGTGCTCACTTCTGGTCGTCGGACTGCCGGAACGCGCGGGTGGCGTCGGCGGCCGGATCGGACGGCTGCTCCCCGCCGAACGGCTGGGCCTGCTGACCCGGCTGTTGCGGCTGCTGGCCGTAGGCCTGCTGCTGCGGCTGCTGACCGTACGGCGAGGGCTGCTGGCCACCGGCGTACGGCGACTGCTGCGGCTGCTGGCCGTAACCCTGCTGTTGCTGCTGGGCGTAACCCGGCTGCTGACCATAGGCCGCCTGCTGCTGACCGTAACCCGGCTGCGGCTGCTGACCGCTGCTGTACTGCTGGCCGTAGCCCGGCTGCTGACCGTAGCCCTGCTGCTGGCCCTGGTACTGCTGCTGACCGTAACCCTGCTGCCCGCCGGGGAATCCGGTCTGCGCCGCCGGACGAGCGGCCGGCGGGGTGAGGATTCCGGACTCGAACAGCACGACCGCCACCGCGAGTCCCGTCTGAACCAGCGCCAGCACCAGGATCAGATAGAGCCCGATCTCGGCCTTCGCGCCGTCCGGCAGGCTGAACAGCTGGAACAGGATGGTGACGAAGGTTCCGGCCGCCACCGCGGCCGCCGCGCCGACCCAGTTCTGCTTGGGCAGCAGGGACAGGCCCGCGAGGATCGCGGCGATCAGCAGCAGTCCGCCGATCGTGGCTTCCTGGTACTCGAACAGGTTCAGGCTGGTATCGGCCGAGGACGGCAGATCCATATCGGTATCCGCGCCCACGTAGGACAGGAAGCCGAGCAGGAAGGCGATCACGCCTACCGCGGCCACACCGATGGTGAGGAAGAACGGCAGTCCTTTCCCGTCGGCCCCGGCGGCGCTCCCACCACCGGCCGCCTGCTGGCCGGGGTTGGGCGGAACGGAGGGCGGAACGGGTGCGTTGTACCCGGAGCCCCCGGTCGGGTATGACATGTCGTCATCTCCTAGGTCGAGTAATACGTACTTGACGGCTGAATTCTCTTCGACGCTACTGCACGCACGCGCAGAGGTCATCACCGAAGGATCCGGCCGTGGACGGCTCGATTACGCCACCGATACCGTCCACGCACCGTATTCCCGCTCGGTGCGCGACAAATCACAGAGGCCGCCCGCGCGAGCGGACGGCCTCCCGGAGTTCGGCGCTGCTACCGGATCAGGCGGAAACGGCCGCCTTCTCCAGGATCTCGCGCGCCAGGGCGGCGGTCTCGGACGGCGTCTTGCCGACCTTCACGCCCGCGGCCTCCAGCGCGTCCTTCTTGGCCTGCGCGGTACCCGAGGAACCGGAGACGATGGCGCCCGCGTGGCCCATGGTCTTGCCCTCGGGGGCGGTGAAACCGGCCACGTAGCCGACGACCGGCTTGGTGACATTGGCCTGGATGTAGGCCGCGGCCCGCTCCTCGGCGTCGCCGCCGATCTCACCGATCATGACGATCAGCTCGGTCTCCGGGTCCTTCTCGAACGCCTCGATGGCGTCGATGTGGGTGGTGCCGATGACCGGGTCGCCGCCGATACCGATGGAGGTCGAGAAGCCGAAGTCACGCAGCTCGTACATCATCTGGTAAGTCAGGGTGCCGGACTTGGACACCAGGCCGATCGGGCCCTTGCCGGTGATGTTGGCCGGGGTGATGCCGACCAGCGATTCACCGGGGGTGATGATGCCGGGGCAGTTGGGGCCGATGATCCGGGTCTTGGCGCCCTTCTCCACGTTGTAGGCCCACGCGTAGGCGGTGTCCTGAACGGGGATGCCCTCGGTGATCACCACGAGCAGCGGGATCTCCGCGTCGATGGCCTCGATGATGGCGTCCTTGGAGAACTTCGGCGGGACGAACGCGATGGAGACATCGGCGCCGGTCTTCTCGATGGCCTCGGCCACCGTGGCGAAGACGGGCAGCTCGACGGCGTTGCCGTCCTTGTCGGTGTGCGAGACGGTGGTGCCCGCCTTACGCGCGTTCACACCACCGACGACCTGGGTACCGGCCTTGAGCATCAGCGCGGTGTGCTTGGTGCCCTCGCCGCCGGTGATGCCCTGGACGATGACCTTCGAATCCTTGTTGAGGAAAATAGACATAGTTCTTTTTGTCCTTTACTGGGCGTGCCCTGGTAGGTCGACTCAGCGGGCCGCGAGTTCGGCGGCCTTGTCGGCGCCTTCGTCCATGGTCTGCGCCAGCGTCACCAGCGGGTGCGCGGCCTCGGCGAGGATCTTGCGACCCTCCTCCACCCGGTTACCGTCCAGGCGGACCACCAGCGGCTTGTTCGCTTCGTCGCCCAGGATCTCGAGGGCCTTCACGATGCCGTTGGCGACCGCGTCGCATGCGGTGATACCACCGAAGACGTTGACGAAAACGCTCTTCACCTGGGCATCGTTCAGGATCACGTCGAGGCCGGCGGCCATGACCTCGGCGGAGGCGCCGCCACCGATGTCGAGGAAGTTGGCCGGCTTGACACCGCTGTGCTTCTCGCCCGCGTAGGCGACGACGTCCAGGGTGGACATGACCAGACCGGCGCCGTTGCCGATGATGCCGACCGCACCATCCAGCTTGACGTAGTTGAGGTCGTTCTCCTTGGCCTTCAGCTCCAGCGGATCGGTCGCGTCTTTGTCCGCGAACTCCGCGTGGTCGGGGTGCCGGAACTCGGCGTTCTCGTCCAGGGTGACCTTGCCGTCGAGCGCCAGGATCTCGTTGTCCGGGGTGCGGACGAGCGGGTTGACCTCGACCAGGGTGGCGTCCTCGTTGACGAAGACCTCCCACAGCTTCTGGATGGTCACCGCGGCGGCGTCCAGTACATCGGCGGGCAGGTGGCCCTGTTCGGCGATCGAGCGGGCGAACGCCAGGTCGACGCCCTTCACCGCGTCGACCGGGACCTTGGCCAGCCGGTCGGGCTTGGTGGCGGCGACCTCTTCGATCTCCATACCGCCCTCGACCGAGCACATGGCCAGGTAGGTGCGGTTGGTGCGATCGAGCAGGAAGGAGATGTAGTACTCCTCGGCGATGTCCTTCGCCTCGGCCACCAGGATCTTCTTGGTGATGTGACCCTTGATGTCCAGGCCGAGGATGTTCTGCCCGTGCGTGAACGCGTCGTCCGGGGTGGCCGCGTACTTCACGCCACCGGCCTTGCCGCGGCCGCCGACCTTCACCTGGGACTTGATCATCACCGGTTTGCCGATTTCCGCGGCGATCGCGCGGGCGTCCTCGGCAGTGTCGGTCACGCGGCCTTCCGACGAAGGCACCCCGTGCTTTACGAAGAGCTCCTTCGCCTGATATTCGAAGAGATCCATGTACTCACCGTCTCGTCTGCGTTGCTATGACAACGTCTTTGTTGGCGGCCCGACGTCGGTAGCGGGTCGTTCGGACTCTAACCACTCACAGGCACGCCCGATCGGGCACGTTCATCCTAAGTGGCGCAGGTCACGAGCCCTCCGGCGGGGAGGGCAAAGCCGCAGGCCAAGGCTACCGGCGAGTAGCTTCCGGACGAGCCGCAGGCGGTGCGCGGCGACCGTCCGCGCCGGTGAGCCGATCGCGACCCGGAGATCACAGGACAGCGCGTCCGACCGTGAGGCCCACCCGACTCGGGAAACGTGATCAATGTCACAGTAACGTTTGAAAACGTCCTACCGCTTGCCGCGTCGCAATCGTTTCGTTACCGTCGAACGGTCGATGTCACAGGCCGATCACAAACGTTGCACAGCGTGTGTGCTTGCGCACTCGGTTGTTCCGCGAGTAGAGATCTCCGTGATATTGCTCCCTGAGCAGGTTTAGAGAGGACGGCAGCTTGACGCAGCACCCCGCTCCGCAGTCGCAGAGCCGTTCGGCAGCAGCCTTCCCGGCCCCGCAGTCCGTGATCACCGGCCAGGAGTCCGGCGCCCGTCGGATGCGAACCGGCCGATGAACCACCGCGGCACCCTCGACGCCCATCCCGACGGTCGCGCCCGGCGCCGGCACGAGAACGCGCAGCCCGCCGAAGCGGCCCAGTCGTTCAACGCTTTCGGCGCACCCGGCGACAGTCGGACCCGCAGGCGCCCGCTCAACACGGCCGCCGCCTCGGCCGCCGCCGACGCCCACCGCACCGCCGCCGACGACTTCTGGGCGACCAATCAGGGTTGGGCCGATTCCCGGGCCGACAGCTGGTCCGATGGCGAGCAGCAGGCCCAGGACAACTGGCAGCAGGGCGGGTGGCAGCAGAACGACAAACCCGTCTGGCACAGCGATCCGAACTGGAACACCCACCAGAGTTGGGGCGAGGCGCAGTCCTGGTCCGACGCACCGACGCAATCCTGGCCCGAGCCGGCACCCTACGAGCCGGGCGGCCGCGCCGAATCCGACCACTACGCCAGACCCACGACGATCGCCGAGGCGCTGGAGAGCGCGCCGGTCGCCGACGAGGTCCCCGAAGAAACCCGGCAGTCGCGCTCCCGCGGCGCGCATCGGGTAGCCGCCCCGCCGTCCGCGCTCAAGGGCCGCGCCGCGGTCGTCGCGGTGGCCGCGGGCGCCGTGGTGGCCGCGGGACAGTGCGCCACCGCCGAACCCACCGAACAGAAACACGCACAGCAGGCCACCGACTACGAGGCCGCCGGATCGGTTCACGAGATCGCCGCCCAGTCGATGGCCACCGAGGATCCGGCCGCCGTATCGAACACCGCGTCACCGCAGATGCTCGGCGGGAACCTTCCGGTCGACACCAGCCGCTTCGGCGAGATGCTGGCCAACGGTGCCCAGTTCGCGGAGGATCTGGCCCAAGCCGAAGAAGCGAAGTTCCGGCCGCTCTTCGCCAAATTCGCCAACGGTGCCTACACCTCCGGCTTCGGCGCCCGCTGGGGCGTCCAGCATCTCGGAATCGACGTGGCCGCGCCGATCGGCACCCCGATCTACGCGGTGGCCGACGGTGAGGTCATCGATGCCGGGCCCGCCTCGGGTTTCGGTATGTGGGTGCGTCTGCTGCACGCCGACGGCACCATCACCGTCTACGGACACGTCGACACCACCACCGTCTCGGTGGGCGAGTACGTGTTCGCCGGAGATCAGATCGCCACGGTGGGTAACCGTGGGTTCTCCACGGGACCGCATTGCCATTTCGAGGTGTGGCTCAACGGCAGCGACAAGATCGATCCCGTGCCCTGGCTGGCCACCCGGGGAATCAGCCTCACCGGCAACGGTGACTGACCACCTCCGCCCGCCGGGTGTCACCCGGATGAACCGCGGAACACCCGGCCGCGGTTCGCTTTCACGGTGCGGCGGCGATCGCCAGCCCGATCAGCGTGATCACCTTGGCGACCTCCAACCCGATGTACCAGTAGTGCGCTGTGGAACGCGGTAGCTCCTCCCCCGCGAGCACCCGATCCGAGCGGCGCGACAGCGGCGGGCGTACCACTGCCACCTGAACAGTCAGGATCAGCGCCGCGAGCACGAGCCATACCCACACCGCTGCGGCGGGCGCCAGCACCACGGCCGCCACCAGCACCAGCGCCGCGAGCACGGCCTCCACGGTATTCAGCGCCCGGAACACCAACCGCCCGATCCCCAGCCCGAGTTCGGTGGTGACCCCGGGCGCACGGAACTTCAGCGGCGCCTCCAGGAACGAGATGGCCAGCACCATGCCGAGCCAGAGCATCGGCACGAACCACATCACATGCTGCGCGACGGACTCCATGACCGGAACCTACCGCGCGGCCGGGCCCCGCGGGTGCGCTACAACTTCGTCAGGGTCTGGCTGAATTTCGGGATGAGCCGGATGGTGCCGCTGGTCCCGAAATCGATGGTCACACTGGCCATATCGCCGACCCCGTCCGCGGCGACCACCCGGCCGAGGCCGTACTTGTCGTCGCTGACCCGGTCGCCGACCGCGAGCACCAGGCCGACATTGTTGCGGGATACGCCACGGCGCGCCGGGCGCGTCTCCCGGATGCCGGGCCGCGGCTCCCGGGACTGCGGCCAGCCGCCCGTCCAGTCCTCCTCGCCCGCCTCGGCGCCGCGACGGCGGCCGTACTGCGCCGGAGCCGAGGACCGTTTGGGTTCCAGCCGCTTCCAGTCGATCAGATGATCCGGGACCTCCTGCAGGAACCGGGATTCCGGATTGAACACCGGCTGCCCCCACGCCGAACGGACCACCGCGCGGGTGAGATACAGGCGGCGCCGGGCCCGGGTGATCCCCACATAGGCCAGCCGGCGCTCCTCGGCCAGCTCGGCGGGATCGCCGAGGGCCCGCAGATGCGGGAACTGGCCGTCCTCCCACCCGGTCACGAAGACCACCGGGAACTCCAGCCCCTTGGCGGTGTGCAGGGTCATCATGGTGACCATGCCCGCGCCTTCCTCGGGTATCTGGTCGGCATCGGCCACCAGCGAGACGCGTTCCAGGAATGCGGCCAGCGATCCGGGTTCGGGTTCGCCCTCACCCGTTTCCGGCACCAGGCCCTCGGCCCGGGCGGCCTCCAGGGCGTTGCGCGCCTCGGAGCTGAACTCCCGGGCGACGCTGACGAGTTCGTTCAGGTTGTCCAGCCGCGCGCCGTCCTGCGGATCGTCGGAGGCCTCCAGTTCCGCCCGGTAGCCGGTACGGTCGAGTACCGCCTCGACCACCGCGCCCACATCGGGGAAATCGACCTCGTCCAGCGCCCCGGCGGCCCGGATCTGCTCGAGCAGCGCGACGAATCCGGCGATGGCGTTGCGCGCCCGGGTGTTCAGCAGCGCGACCTCACCGGCGGCAGCGTCGCGCAGCGCCTCGGCGAAACCGATACCGCGCTGTTCGGCGTGCACGGCCACGCAGGCCTCGGCCCGGTCGCCGATACCGCGGCGCGGGGTGTTGAGGATCCGGCGCAGGCTCACCGCATCGTCCGGGTTCTCCAGGACACGCAGGTAGGCGACGATATCTCGGACTTCTTTGCGCTCGTAGAACCGGACCCCGCCGACCACCTTGTAGGGCAGGCCCATCCGGATGAAGATCTCCTCCAGCGCCCGGGAGTTGTTGTTGGTGCGGTAGAACACCGCGATATCGGAGTAGGCGGCCCCGCCCGCGTCCACCAGCCGGTCGATCTCGCGCGCGACGAAGGCCGCCTCGTCGTGTTCGTTGTCGGCGACGTAGCCGGTGATGAGTTCCCCCTCACCGGCGTCGGTCCACAGCCGCTTGTCACGGCGGTTCGTATTGCGCGCGATCACCGAGTTGGCCGCGGACAGGATGTTCTGCGTGGACCGGTAGTTCTGTTCCAGGAGGATGGTCTCGGCATCGGGGAAATCGCGTTCGAATTCCTCGATATTGCGGATGGTGGCGCCACGGAAGGCGTAGATGGACTGATCGGCGTCACCGACCACGCAGAGTTCGCTCGGCGGCACCGTATGCGCGTCGGGCTCCCGGGCCTCGGTGGCGGGTGCGGCAGCCGCGGCGCCGGCGTCGGTATCGGCGGCTTCACCGGCCGTCCCGGCTCCCGCGCCGTGATGCCCGACCAGTTCCCGCACCAGCACGTACTGCGCGTGGTTGGTGTCCTGGTATTCGTCCACCAGGACGTGCCGGAAGCGGCGGCGGTAGTACTCGGCGACCTCGGGATGCCGTTGCAGCAGGGCGACCGTCTCGCCGATGAGATCGTCGAAATCCAGCGCGTTCGCCGTGCGCAAGCGCCGCTGGTACTCGGTGTAGACACGGGCGACCACGCGCGGCAGTTCGGCGTCCTCGAACTCCGCGTCGCTGCTCGCCTGCTCCGGGCCGACGAGTTCGTTCTTCAGATTCGAGATGGCGGTCGCGAGCAGCCGCGGGGTGTACTTCTTGGCGTCCAGTTCCAGATCCCGGCCGATCATGGCGAGCAACCGCCGGGAATCGTCGGCGTCGTAGATGGAGAAGTTCGAGTTCATTCCGGGAAGCAGCGCCGACTGGGTGCGCAGGATCCGCACACAGCTGGAATGGAAGGTCGACACCCACATACTCGCGGCACGCGGACCCACCAGGTCGATGACCCGCTCCCGCATCTCGGCGGCGGCCTTGTTGGTGAAGGTGATGGCCAGGATCTGCCCGGGGGTGGCTCCGCGCGCGGCCAGCAGGTAGGCGATCCGGCGGGTCAGCACGGCGGTCTTGCCCGAGCCCGCCCCGGCCACGATCAGCAATGGCGACCCGGTGTGCAGTACGGCGGCGCGCTGCTGCGGGTTGAGGCCCTCCAGCAGCCGGTCGGCCTCCTCCGCTCGGCGCTGCGCGCCATCGGTGCGCTGCTGCGTCTGCTCGGCCTGCACACGCTGCCGCAGCGCGGCCAGACCGCTGGGCGCACCGGGCTCGCGGCCACCGGGCACCGTCGTGCGCCGGTCGGCACCGGATAGCTCCAGGCCGGGCAGGGCCGCAGCCGCCGCGCCGGGCTCCGGCGAGCCGGCGGCGGAGGTGCCGACACGGGAATTGTGCGAATCCGAACGAAGTGCTGCCGCGGTGGTGTCCATCGTCTGTTCACGCTACCGCCGCGACCCGACACGATCGAACACTCGGCCGAATTCGTCGCCGGCGGGCGGGCTCGGCGGGGAGATATCCCCACCAGTGAGCGTTTTGCATACATCGGTTACCGTGGCAAACTGGCAATATGGTTTGCCCTTCAGCGAAACATCCGCGCCGGTTGTGTGGACAGCTGGGCCGCAGACCGGGCACCTGAGGCCCGCACGGGGCAGGTGAGGGGGAACGGCATCACCAGACCCGCCGGGTCTTTTTCACGCGGTGGAGGAGCTCTGGATCGGTAACACGACGCGCCTCGGCGCCGATCCAGGTTCTGACACGAGGAGATGAGAAATGAGCACACCCGCTACGGCGACCGGGTCGGGTTCGACTACCGACACGGACTCGGAGCTTCCTCGGACCGAAGCCGAGATCGAAAAGCTCCGTAAGGAGATCGACCGGCTGGATGCGGAGATCCTCACGGCCATCAAGCGCCGGACGGAGATCTCGCGGGTCATCGGACGGACCCGGATGGCCTCCGGGGGTACCCGCCTGGTGCACAGCCGGGAGATGAAGGTGCTGGAGCGCTTCAGCGAGCTCGGCCAGGAAGGCCATACCCTGGCGATGCTGCTGCTGCGTCTCGGGCGCGGACGTCTCGGCCGCTAGGTCCCAACAGAACCGACGCGGCGGCCCGCAGACCGCCGCAACCTCACGAACCGCCCCGGGTGACCACGCCCCAGGGCGGTTCGTACTGTCTGTCACGTCATAGCGATGTACTTGGTCGACAGGTATTCCTCGATTCCCTCGGTACCACCTTCCCGGCCGAACCCGGACGCCTTGACGCCGCCGAACGGGGCCGCCGGGTCGGAGATCACGCCGCGGTTCACTCCCACCATTCCGCTCTCCAGCCCCTCGGCCACCCGCAGCGCCCGGTCGAGGTCCCGGGTGTAGATATAGCTCACCAGCCCGAACTCGGTGTCGTTGGCGGCGGCCAGGCCCTCTTCCTCGGTATCGAAGGCGACGATCGGCGCCACCGGGCCGAAAACCTCCTCGCGGAGGATCCGCGCCTGCGCGGGGATATCGGTGAGCACCGTCGCCGGATAGAACCAGCCCGGGCCGCCCGGAGCCTTCCCGCCGACCCGGACCGACGCGCCCGCGCCGACCGCGTCGTCGACCAGGTCGGACACGGTGTTCAGCTGGTCCTCGCTGACCAGGGGGCCGAGCGTGGTGTCCGGATCGGTTCCCGGGCCCAGCCGGACCTGCGAGTTGATCGCCGCCACGAACTTCTCGGTGAACTCCTCGACCACCGCGCGGTGCACATGGAAGCGGTTGGCCGCGGTGCACGCCTCACCGCCGTTGCGCAGCTTGGCCAGCAGCGCCCCCTCCACGGCGGCATCGATATCGGCGTCGTCGAACACGACGAACGGCGCGTTCCCGCCGAGCTCCATCGACGTACGCAGCAGGCCGGACGCGGATTTCTCGACCAGGGTACGACCGACCTCGGTGGACCCGGTGAAGGTCAGCTTGCGCAGCCGGGGATCGTCGAGCAGCGGCTGGGTGACCGCGCCGGACCGACGGGAGGTGATCACCGACAGCACACCGTCGGGCAGGCCCGCCTCGGCGCACAGCTTCGCCAGCAGCAGCATGGTGAGCGGGGTCGCCGAGGCCGGTTTGACGATCATGGTGCAGCCGGCCGCCAGCGCGGGACCGATCTTGCGGGTACCCATCGCGAGGGGGAAGTTCCACGGCGTGATCGCCAGACACGGACCGACGGGCTGCTTGTGCACCAGGATGCGGCCGGTACCCGAGGGCGCGTGCAGGTAGCGGCCGTGGATACGCGCGGCCTCCTCGCTGAACCAGCGGAAGAACTCGGCGCCGTAGCGCACCTCGTTACGGCTCTCCGGTAGGGCCTTGCCCATCTCCAGGGTCATCAGCAGGGCGAATTCCTCGGCGCGCGCGGTAATGCGTTCGAAGACCGTTCGCAGGATCTCACCGCGCTCGCGGGCCGGAGTCGCCGCCCAATCGGCCTGAACCGCCACCGCGGCGTCCAGGGCGCGCACCGCGTCCTCCGGGGACCCGTCCGCCACCTCGGCCAGCACCTCGCCGTTCGCGGGATTGTGCACCGCGAAGGTGCCCCCGCCGGTGGCGTCGACGGGGCCGCCGATCCACAGTTGCTTCGGGACGGATGCGAGTACTTCGGTTTCCGATGCCATACCGGCCAGCCTAAGCGCGGAACCGGTAGAAGGCGGCTGTGTTTATCGGCGGCGCCTCCGGCGCCGCGGGTCGGGGCCCGGTGACCCCGGCTTCTTCACTCCGCCGCTCGGTCGCTACGCTCCCTCCCTCTGTCCCTCCAGAACCGGGGGCGGGCCCCGACCATTGATACCGACCCTCCGAAGTAGGAGCGAGGTGAATGCAGACGCGGGCAATGACCGGCCCGAGTAGGTTCACGACGCTCGCTCGCCCCGGAACCCGAGCCCCGGCCCCGAACCGCGAACGCCGACATCCCGAGGAAGGACGGAAGCAGGATATGGACATGCGCCCTACCGGCCCGGGCAGGTCCAGAGATTGCCAATGCTCGATGGACGGTCGGCGGCACGCGCTTCAGAAGCGGCGGGCCCGTCACGAAGGCCGGCCATCCGGACTGGATGCCAGTGCGCGCGGAGGTGCGCTCGGACCGCAGGAGTTACCGGTGGGCAACCGCCTTCGCTCCGGTCCGCCCGGCCGCCCGGGACCCGCCGCGGCCCCGGCCGCGCCTGCGTCGGGCACCGGCGGGTTGTACGCTCGGCCAGTGTGAGCGTCGACATAACCGCATCGGCGGCATGGCAGAAATTGCGCGATCATCACACTGCGATCGCCGCCCTACAACTGAGGGACCTGTTCGCCGAAGATCCACCGCGCGGCCGCGATCTCACGCTGACCGCGGGTGAGCTGCGGATCGACTACAGCAAGCATCGCGTCACCCGGGAAACCCTGCAATTGCTGGTGGAACTGGCCCGCGAAGCAGGCGTGGAGACGCAGCGCGACCGGATGCTGCGCGGCGAGCACATCAACACCTCCGAGGACCGGGCCGTCGGGCATACCGCGTTGCGGTTGCCGAAGGGCAGTTCGCTCACCATCGACGGCGAGGACGCGGTCGCCGCGGTACACGAGGTACTCGACCGGATGGGCGCCTTCGCCGGCTCCGTGCGTTCCGGCGAGTGGCGCGGCGCGACCGGGCAGCGGATCCGCACGGTGGTGAACATCGGTATCGGCGGTTCGGATCTCGGACCTGTGATGGTGCATCAGGCGCTGCGGCACTACGCGGACGCCGGTATCGGCGCCCGGTTCGTCTCCAATGTGGATCCTGCCGATCTGGTGGCCACACTGGCGGATCTGGATCCGGCGACCACCCTGTTCATCGTCGCCTCCAAAACCTTCTCGACCCTGGAGACGCTGACCAACGCGACCGCCGCCCGCCGCTGGCTGGTCGACGCGCTCGGCCCGGATGCCGTGGCGAAACATTTCGTCGCGGTGTCCACGCACGCGGGGCGGGTCGCCGAGTTCGGTATCGACACCGCCAACATGTTCGGCTTCTGGGACTGGGTCGGCGGCCGCTACTCGGTGGATTCGGCCATCGGCCTGTCGGTCATGGTGACGATCGGTCCCGCCCGGTTCGCCGAATTCCTGGCCGGCATGCACGATATGGACCGCCATTTCGCCACCGCGCCGCTGACGGAGAACGCGCCGGCGATGCTGGCACTGCTCGGCGTGTGGTACGCGAACTTCTTCGGGGCACAGTCGCGGGCGGTACTGCCGTACTCCAACGATCTCGCCCGCTTCCCGGCCTATCTGCAGCAGCTCGCGATGGAGTCGAACGGGAAATCGGTGCGCGCGGACGGTTCCCCGGTCACCACCACCACCGGCGAGATCTTCTGGGGCGAACCCGGCACCAACGGTCAGCACGCCTTCTACCAGCTGCTGCACCAGGGCACTCGGTTGATCCCGGCCGATTTCATCGGCTTCGCCCGGCCCACCGACGATCTGCCCACCCGCGACGGCACCGGCAGTATGCACGACATCCTGATGAGCAATCTGTTCGCGCAGACCAAGGTGCTGGCGTTCGGCAAGACTGCCGAGGAGATCGCCGCCGAGGGCACACCGCCGGACCTGGTACCGCACAAGGTGATGCCCGGAAATCGCCCCAGCACCACGATTCTCGCGCCCCGGCTCACCCCCGCGGTCTTGGGCCAGCTGATCGCGCTCTACGAGCACCAGGTGTTCGTGGAGGGTGTGATCTGGGGTATCGACAGTTTCGACCAGTGGGGCGTGGAACTGGGCAAACAGCAGGCGCTGGCACTGGCGCCGCTGCTCACCGATCCGGACGAGCCGGCACCGCAGGGCGATTCGTCCACCGACGCGCTGATCCGCTGGTACCGCGCCAACCGCTGACCTTCACCACGGCCGGATCGGCAGGCCGACCCGCGCGGCGGTCGCGGTGACCAGCCGGTGCAGGGCCGCCGCGTCGGCTGTGCGTTCCGGATACAGACTCGCGACGGTCAGGATGTAGTCGTCCCGGAAACGGCACAGGTACCCGGACAGCCGGGTGCGTGGCCGCCGAGCGTAGTCGAGGCCGGGATGGACGGCCCGGGTCGCGATCCCGGTGCACTCGTGCGGTCCGAGGGCCGACAGCGCCGGCGGGATCGGGCCGATATTGGAACACAGGATGTCGCGTTCCCCCGCTCCCCGGGACAGCAGATGGGCCACCCGGTCGGGCACCAGGTAGAGGAACTCCTCGGGCACTCCGCGCGGGCCGGACATGCGCCGCTCATAGGCCGACCGGCTCGTCGCGCGGATATCGGCCGGACCGTCGTCCGGGGTCACCGCGATCTCGGTCACCGCCAGATCGTTGTCGATCCGGGGTTCGTCCCGTGTGTCCACGGGCAGGCTCGCCGCGATCTCGGCGGCGGGAAAACCCGCGGCCCACAGTATGTTCGCGACGAGCCAGATGAACAGGCTGTTGGCGGTACCGCCGTATGCCGCGGCCACCGCGTCCCAGTCCGCGACCGGGCACCGGAAGATCAGCGCCGGTTCGTTCAGTTCGGCGAACGTGGAGGTTCCGGCGGTCTCGGTGAGACCGGCGATCGCCGCGGGAACCGATAGTCCGGCAGCCCGGAGTGGCTCGTCGGGCTGTTCGGTAGCGGCGGTCGAAGCGGCGACCGCGGGAGATTCGGCTCGGGCCGGCGGGCCGGCGGACGCGCGATGTGGATGCGGCACCGGATCCGAGAGGGCGGGGCGGAGTGGGCCGCCGGGTACTGCGCCACCGCCTCCGGCAGCCGGTCGCCCGCGGCCCGGCCCGCGGGCGCCGCGCGATATCCGGGCGGCGGCGCGGACACCACCGAGCCCGACCGTCGCCCAGGTACGGGCCGCATCGAGCCAGTCCGAATCCGGGCCACCGTCGGCCGCTTCGTCCCCCCGGCCACGCGAACGCTGCCCCGCGCGGCCGGCGTCCATCGCGTCCAGTGCTCGTTCGACGGCGATGATCAGCCCCCGGGCGTCGGCGAGAACGTGGGAGCAGGTGAGCGCCACGATCGTGCCCCCGTCGGTGAGCGGCGCCGCGGACAGCCGCCAGCCCGGACCGTGTTCGGGATCCAGGTCCGCACCGCACGCGTCGGCCCAGTGCGGGATCTCGGCCGGTGCCAGCGCCGCACAGTGCCGGTCGAGTGGATGAGCGCGGTCGTTGCGGTGCCACCGCGCCCGAGCACCCGGCACCCGGGGACGGACCACCCGGCGGCCGAGCGGCCCGGTGCGCAGTTCCTGGTGCAGCCGGGCGAGCACACCGGGGTCCACCGTCTCCGCGGTGCGCCACAGGCCCTGAAGCGCGATCGGGGTGCCGAGCCCCTGATGCGATCGCAGGAAGATCTCGTCGACAACGCTCAATCGGCGCATTCGCACAGGTTAACCCTCGTTTCCCGAACACCGCCGGACAGGCCGGCCGCCTCGCCCGGGCCATCCGGCCCGGCCGGCGCGATGACCGACCCGTCGATACCGACCGGTCCCGATCCCCGCAGGCCCATCATGTGACGTGGGACGCATAATCGATGGATGCTCACGCACGAGGTTCTCAACCAGGTCCCGCCGATCACGCCGTTCGATGTCTCGCGGGACCCGGCGTTGCTGGAGGGTCTGCACCGGGAGGGCGCCGGATGGGCGGAGGCGGAAGTGCACGAACTCGGCGCGCTCGCCGGGAGCGAGCGTGTCCAGGAATGGGGCCGCCTCGCCAACGAGTACCCGCCCGTCCTGCACACCCACGACCGCTACGGCAACCGCGTCGACGAGGTCGAATTCCATCCGTACTGGCACGACCTGATGACCGTGGCGGTCGAACACGGACTGCACGCCGCACCATGGGCCGACGCCCGGACCGGCGCCCACGCGGCGCGGGCGGCCAAGTTCTACGTCTGGGGCGCCGCCGACGCGGGGCATATGTGTCCGGTCTCGATGACCTACGCCGCGATTCCGGCGCTGCGGCACAACCCGGAGCTCGCGGCGCGCTACGAACCGCTGCTCACCGCTCGCACCTACGATTTCGGCCTACGCGAACCGTCCACCAAGGCCGGGCTCATCGCCGGTATGTCGATGACGGAGAAGCAGGGCGGGTCCGATGTGCGGGCCAACACGACCACCGCGACCCCGCAACCCGACGGCACATACCGGCTCGTCGGGCACAAGTGGTTCACCTCGGCGCCGATGTCGGATATGTTCCTGACCCTGGCGCAGGCGCCGGGCGGGCTCTCGTGTTTCCTGCTGCCGCGGGTGCTGCCCGACGGTTCCCGCAATCCGATCCGGTTGCAGCGGCTCAAGGACAAACTGGGCAACAAATCGAACGCGTCCTCGGAGATCGAGTACGAGAACGCCACCGGCTGGCCGGTCGGCGCGGAGGGCGCCGGGGTGAAAACCATCATCGAGATGGTCAATATGACCCGTCTCGACTGTGTGATCGGTTCCGCGGTCGGGATGCGCACGGCGGCCGTACGCGCGGTGCATCACGCCCGCCATCGCCAAGCGTTCGGCGCGGCGCTGGTCGACCAGCCCGCGATGCGCAATGTGCTGGCCGATCTGGTGCTCGAATCCGAGGCCGCCACCACGGTCATGCTGCGGCTGGCCGGCGCCACCGACCGCGCCGCGACCGATCCGGGCGAAGCCGCGCTGCGCCGGATCGCGCTCGCGGTCACCAAGTACTGGGTGTGCAAACGCGCGGCCACGCACGCCGCCGAGGCGCTCGAATGTTTCGGCGGGAACGGTTACGTCGAGGAATCCGGTATGCCGCGGCTGTACCGGGAGGCGCCGCTCATGTCGATCTGGGAGGGTTCGGGCAATGTGGCCGCGCTCGACGCCCTACGCGCGATGGGCACCCAGCCCGAAACCGTGGAGGCGTATTTCGCCGAGGTGTCCCGGGCGCGCGGCGAGAACCCACGTCTGGATCACGCGATCGACCGGGTCGGCAAGGAACTGGCCGATCGCGGCGATATCGAGTACCGGGCGCGGCGGGTCGTCGAACTGATGGCGCTGGTCCTGCAGGGTGCCCAGCTGGTCCGGCACGGCCATCGCGCGGTCGCGGACGCCTTCTGCGCGTCCCGGCTCGGGGCGGACTGGGGTGCCGCGTTCGGGACGCTGCCCACGGGCGTGGATACGACGGCGATCATCGAGCGGGCGTTCGTCTGAGCGGCGTCAGCCGACCGGCAGCACCTTGCCGAGGAAGGTGAGAGTGCGGTCGAGGCCGCCTCCCTCCGCCAGGTCCGCGTGGCCGGCCTCGAGGAATTGGACCGCGTGCTCCGTGCCGTTCGCGACGAACTGCCCGACCAGCGCGAGAGTCAGCGGTAACGGGACGGTGATGTCGTAGACCCCGTGCACGACCAGGATCGGATCCTGGTAGCCGCTGATCGGCACGCTCATGTAGTCGCGCATCATCGGCGCGAGATCCGGATCGTTCAGCGGCCGGGAGACCAGGGACCCGATCTCCGTGGTGTCCAGCATGGCCGAGGCCTGGGAATTGCAGTTGGTGCTGAGCCCGGCGATGAACCGGCGGCCCTGCGGAGTCAGGAAATCGCGGACTTCGGGGCCCAGCCGGGCGCCGACCATCCCGGCCAGCACCATGGGCGCGTACCGGCCCACGTACCCCGGCAGCTCGGGCTGATCCGGGCGCGAACGCAGGAAGATGCTCTCCAGATTGCTGACCGGGGCCAGGGCGGCGGTACCGCGGAAGTCGAGCTCCGGGGCGTACTCGGGGGCGAGCCGGCCGGTGCCGAGCGCGGCATGACCGCCCTGCGACCACCCGGCCACCGCCCAGCTCGGGGCCAGTCCGGGATAGGCGGAGCGGGCGGCGCGCACCGCGTCGATGGTGGCGGTGGCCTCGCTCGTGGTGTGCAGATACGGATGCGGACCCGGCGAATTGGGACTCAGGCCGATGTAGTCGGGGGCGACGACGGCGTATCCGGCGTCGGTCAGACGCGCCACGGTGGGCCCGGTTTCCTCCTCGAGCTCGTCGTAACCGGTGAGACCACATTCCTGCGCCAGCCCGGAGGTGCCGTGGTCCCAGGCGACCACCCGGCGGCCCCCGTCCGGGACCGGCCCTTCGGGGATGCGCACCAAGGCGGCCGCGGGAACGAGTTCACCGCCGGGGCCGGTGGTGACGTATTCGATACGCTGCACACCGCCGAGCCCGGCCCACGGCCGGCCGAGCGGTTCGGCCGAGAGCAGCCGGCCCGGGTACCAGGACGCCTCCGCCCGCGCCACGACTCTCGGCAGTCCGGCCCCCAGCGCCGCCACCAGTGTCAGTACTGCCGCGAAAGCTCGGGCATAGCGGACCATTGCTCTGTGCTCCTCTGTCGTGCGGCGGATCATCGTGCGTGGTGGCCGGCGGTCCGGGAGCCGCGCCCGCCGGTACGGCGCCCCCAGGGCGCCGGCCGTACTCAGCGAGTCGGTGGGGCGATCTGCCAGTGCCGCTCCAGGGCGCCCGCGATCTCGGGCAGCACGGTGATCGGAACTTTCTTGTGGCGCAACATCGTGCGTATCTCGTCGACCTGTTCGCGCTTACGCAGATCGTAGGCTCCCGAGACCGGCCCGCGGACCGGTGGAATGGACAGCAGCACGAGTTCGCTGTGCGGTTCCGCACCGCCGGTCAGGTCCAGCGCGAGGGACCAGCGCGCGTCCTCGTCGAGGCCGAAACGGCCGGCCACCACCCGCTCCCACTCGATACTGGTGGCCGACCACGGCGTCCGCCGGTGGATCTCCTGCTCGGTGAGGATCACCGTGTCCCGGGTGAACAGCGCGAACAGCGCGGCGACGGCGAGTATCGCGCCCAGAACGATCCCGGTGAACACCCGGGCGGGCCCGAACAGCAGCACCGTCGGAACGGTCACCGCCACCACCACCGCGACACCGGCCAGGCTGTAGGCCAGCACCCGACCGGTGGGCACGACTCCAGCGTGCACCCTCTGCATACCGACTCCGTTCACCCCGCGCACTGGCTGGCCACACCGTACCGGACACCGGTGGCGGCTCCGCCGATGCCGGTCACCCGTTCAGAACAGCGCGACGGCGGCCTCGGCCGAGTACACGTGGAAGGTCAGGCTCTGCTGGAAATAGAGGTGGACCGTCTCGGCGTCGTGGGCCAGGTAGCCGATGGACAGATCCTGTCCCACGGTGAGATCGAAGTCACCACCGCGGGTGGTGAGCACGAACGCTCCGTCGATGGCCGGCGCCCAGATGATCTCCCCCTCGGGAACCAGGCGTTCCAGATGGGTGCGCAGCGGATGACCGTGGTTGGAGGTCTCGCTGACCTTCGTGTAGAGGTCGGCGCTCAGCAGCACCGAATACGGTCCGTCGACACCGGCCAGCCGCAACTGGCTCACCGCCAGGGCGATCACCTCGGGTACGCCGAACACATCGTCGGGCAGCGCGATCGACCGATTCGACGAAGCGGCGCGGATGCCGGTGATACCGGCCGCCGCGTACCCCTCGAATACGGCCCGGTCCTCGGCGAACGCGATAGTGCGCGCGGCGTCCTTCACCGGGTCCAGGTCGGTGTCCTGGGCACCGCGTTCGACATTGTCGAGTTCCTCGCGCGACAGGGTGAACGGCACCCGCAGCTCGACCAGCGGCGCCACCACCCGCTGCCGCGCCTGGACACCGTCGTGCGGTGCGGCGATCGGCGTCGTATGACCGAGCCCGCGGGCCGAATAGTCCGTACCGTGCGGACCCGACAGGTCGACCACCCGGCGGCCGGCATTGTGCCGTTTGAATGTCCGCGTGGCCTCCTCCTCGATCACCGCCCAGGCCGCGTCGGTGATCGGCGCGAGTTCGCGATGCAGGTTGTTCATACGGTGCTGCTCCTTTTCAACGTGCCGATACCGAGGGAACCGTCGGCGGCCGGCGGCGGGCCCGGATCTGCCGCCGCGGCTTCCTCCGGCGGGTCGGGCAGATCGTCGGAGAAATCCTGGGGCGGAACGAAGAAGAGGGTGCCGGTGACCGCGGTGGAGAAATCCAGGATGCGATCGTGGGTGGCCTCGTCGGTCCCGAGGAACATCCGCTCGAGCATGATCTCGGTGGTCCGGGGGGTCGCCGAATAACCGACGAAGTAGGTGCCGAACTCACCGTCGCGGACACTGCCGAACGGCATGTTCGCGCGCAGGATCTGCCGTTCGGTGCCGTCCGGCTCGATCACCTGATTCACCGCGATATGGGAGTCCGGGGGTTTCACCTCGTCGGCGAGTTCGAAATCCTCGAGTTTGGTGCGGCCGATCACCCGTTCCTGCTCCTGCACCGGCAGCGCCCGCCAAGCGGTCAGATCGTGCAGGTATTTCTGCACGATCACATAGCTGCCGCCGGTGAAGTCCGGGTCACCGTCCCCGATCAACGCGGCCCGGCCGGCGGGCGTATCCGGCAGACCACCCTCCGGGTTCTCGGTGCCGTCGACGAAACCGAGCAGGTCCCGTTGTTCGAAATAGCGGAAGCCGACCGTCTCGTCGACGATCGTGCCGACAGCGGCCAGCCGGTCGCCGATCGCCATGGCCAGTTCGAAACAGGCGTCGTGCACTTGGCCGCGGATATGGAAGAGCAGGTCACCCGGCGTGGCGGGAGCCCGGTGCAGCGGCCCCTCGTACCCCGGGAACTCGTGCAGTTCGGCCGGGCGGGATCCGCCGAACAGCCGGTCCCAGGCAGTGGAGCCGATCCCGGTGATACACCCCAGCCCGGCGCCCGGCAACCGGAATCCGATGGCCCGGCGCAGACCGGGCAGTTCGGCGAGCAGATCCCGTGCCGCCGCCTCACCACCGGGGTCGATGGTGGCGACCAGGAAATACGCGGCCGGGGTGAGTGGTTCGAGAATCGGCTGCGGCTGCCCCATAGCCGATCACATTACCGGCGCGGGACCGGCACACGCGTGACCCGGGCTGCCTACTTGGCCACTGTCAGTAGGAAGGCCACATCATCGATGGCCTGCACACTGTGCCGGGCCTTCGGCACCACCAGCAGGTCCCCGGCCGACCCCTTCCATTCGTTGTCCCCACTGTGCAGCGTGAGCGTGCCGGAGAGGACGAGCAGCGTGGCCTCACCGTTGTTGTCGTGTTCGGCCAGGCCCTGGCCGGCACACAACCCCACCACGGTCTGGCGTAGCGAATTCGCGTGACCGCCGTAGATGGTCTGCGAGCTGCGGCCACTGGTCACGGTCGCGGCCAGCTTGAGTTGCTGCCGGGCCACCGCTGTCAGCGATTTCTTGTCCATGGACAGCCTTTCGCCTCCGCATACCCGCGACCGGGCTGTGATCGCGGGACGTACAGCCGAGTATGCCCGACCGGGCTCCGCCGTTCCGGTGTTTTCCGAGGCTCGGGCCGCTGTCGAGGGCGGGCACCGGCGGTCAGTCGCGCGTGTAACGCCTGATCCGGTAGCGCAGCCCACCCGAGGATTCGAGCCAGGTCACCGGATCGGCCGACGACCACTCCGGCCCCAGGGACGGGGCGTGCGCATCCCCGTCCACCTCGGTGTCGACCTCGGTGATCAGCAGTTCATCGGCATACGGCAGTGCCAGCCGGTAGATCTCGCCGCCGCCGATCACCCAGGTCGTCGCGGGCGCCGCGAGAGCCAGTGCGGCCTCGACCGACGCCGCCGCTTCCGCCCCGTCCGCGGACCATCCGTGCTGCCGTGTCACGACGATATTGCGCCGGCCCGGCAGCGGCCGGAACCGGGCGGGCAGCGAATCCCAGGTGCGGCGGCCCATGACCACCGGATGACCGGCGGTCGTCTCCTTGAACCGAGCCATGTCCTCGGGCACCCGCCACGGGATGGTGTTGTCCACCCCGATCACCCCGTCGGGAGTCTGCGCCCAGATCAGGCCGATCACACGCGCGGGGCCGGTCGCGGTCACACCGCCACCGGCGCTTTGATCCCCGGGTGGTGCCGGTAGTCGAGCACCCGCACGTCCTCGTACCGGTAGTCGAACAGCGAGGCGGCGGGTTCGAGTTCGAGTACCGGGAACGGGTACGGCGTGCGGGTCAGCTGCTCGGTCACCTGTTCGTGGTGGTTGTCGTAGATATGGCAGTCACCGCCGGTCCAGATGAAATCACCGGGCGCGAGTCCGGCCTGCTGGGCGACCATCACGGTGAGCAGCGCGTAGCTCGCGATATTGAACGGCACGCCGAGGAAGAGATCGGCGCTGCGCTGGTACAGCTGGCAGGACAACCGGCCCTCGGCGGCATAGAACTGGAACAGCGCGTGGCACGGCGCCAGCGCCATCCGGTCCAGCTCGGCGACATTCCAGGCCGAGACGAGCATCCGCCGGGAATCGGGATCGGTGCGCAGCGTGTGCAGCACCTGGGCGATCTGATCGATGTGGCGACCGTCGGGAGCCGGCCAGGAACGCCACTGCACCCCGTACACCGGGCCGAGCTCGCCCTCGGCATCGGCCCATTCGTCCCAGATGCTGACCCCGTGCTCCTGTAACCACCGCACATTGGAGTCGCCGCGCAGGAACCACAGCAGTTCGTACACGATCGATTTGAGATGCACCTTCTTGGTGGTGATCAAGGGGAACCCGGCGGACAGGTCGTACCGCAGCTGGTGCCCGAACACACTGCGGGTGCCGGTTCCGGTGCGGTCCGCCTTGGCGGTCCCCGTCTCCAGCACCAGCCGGAGCAGATCTTCGTATTGGGTGTCCGGAGCGTGTCGCGGGTCCGGGACCTGACTGTTCGCTGCGCTGACCACGGGCCGAGCTTACTTCGCGGCCGGTAGCCCCTGCCCCCGCCCCGGGGCAGACCACCGTGTCGCCGGGTGGTGGCAATGGTGCGGCGCGCGGCGCCGCGGGTCACCGGATGCGGCGGTCGGCGTCCCGGCCGCCTACGGTTGCCCCGGTGCCGGGGTGGGTGGCCAGGGTGGCGCGAGTCGCTCGGAGTCGTCGACCGGGCTGAGGAACCGGCCGTCCGGGCGGTCGGTGCGGTACACGGAGACATCCGAGCCGTAGAAGCCGGTGACCTCGTCGAGCCGGTGCCGCACCGTCGACAGCGGGCCCTGTTTGGAATCCACGAGGATCTCGCCCGCACGCACCTGCGCGACCACCCCCGAATGCTGGACGTTGCCGTCCTTGCGATAGATCACCACATCGCCGGGGACGGCGGTACCGAGGTCGTCCACCCGCCGGAACCCGTTGTCCGACAGGATCCGGTCGACCATCCGCCCGGCGATACACCCCGCCGCGCCGTCGCGGCTGAATGTGTACCCGTGGCAGTTGTAGTGGGGGTTGATCGGCCCCAGGAGGTCGAGTCGATCCAGTCGCACCCCACCCCGGATGTTCTGCTCGAACAGCTCGGTCAGACCGGCTCGGCTCCAGAAGATACGGGTGTCGACCGGCGCGGTGGCCAAGGACTCCGCAAGCGTCCGTGGCGGGATCACCGTTCCCGCGTCGGTCGTGTGGGCGCGCAGGGTGATCGGCTCGGTGGACCATCCCGTGCGGGCGATATGCGCGGCGACGGTGGCGGGCGGCGGACGCGGATCGCCACCGGGCGTGGCGACGGCGGCCGGCCACGGCTCGGGGCCGGCCACCTCCGCCCAAGCCGACGCGGACCGCGCGCGTAGCGTGCCCGCCCCCGCGGCCGCCGTACCGGCGCGCCGCCGCCAGCCACCTGCCACGGCCTCGCTGACAGTCGTCAACGTCTTGCACAGGGACTGCGCGATTTCGGTGACCTTGCGGCTCGCTCTACCGGACACCGACCTCTTCCCCGCCTACCGGCCCCGACAACACTGCGACCGGCGACGCGCGGCGATGCCGTCCGGTGGGCGACACCCTATCGATTCGAGCGACCGCCTGCTCCGGCCACCCGGCGGCCCGCCCTGCTCCCGGCCTGCCAAGCTGACCTCATGCGCACGCTGTATGTGATCGGTATCGGTGCCGGCGACCCCGACCAGGTGACGATGCAGGCGATCAAGGCCCTCCGGGAGGTCGACGTCTACTTCGTGATCGGCAAGGGCGTCGAGAAACAAGAACTCGTGGCAGTGCGCACCGCGATCCTCGCTGAACACGCCGACCGCCCCTACCGGATCGTGGAGATCCCCGATCCGCCCCGCGACCGGGAGCCCGAGGATTACCGCGGCACGGTGCTGGACTGGCACGAACGGCGTTCGCTGCTGCTGGAGGAGGCGTTCGCGGCCCACGAGGGAGTCGGCGCGATCCTGGTCTGGGGTGATCCCGCGCTCTACGATTCCACCCTGCGCATGGTGGAACGGGTGCTGGCCCGGGGCGCGCTGGACTTCGACTACACCGTGATCCCGGGGGTCACCAGTGTGCACGCCCTCGCGGCCCGGCACCGGACCGTGCTGCACCGGATCGGCGAACCGGTCCACATCACCACCGGACGCCGACTGCGTGAGGAAGGGCTGGGCGCCGGGTCCACGGTGGTCATGCTCGACGCCGACTGCGCGTTCACCACCGTCCCCGGCGACACGTTCATCTGGTGGGGTGCCTATCTCGGGATGCCCGACGAAGCCCTGATCGCCGGCCGGGTCGGCGATGTCGCCGACGATATCGTGCGGCGGCGGACGCGGTTGCGCGAGCGCAAGGGCTGGATCATGGACATCTATCTGCTGCGCCCGGCCGAATGACCAGGTGATCGACATCGGGGTCGTAGCATGGTCGGCATGACCGAACAGGACATACTCGGGCGGATCAAGGATCTCGTCGACCACGAGCACGACCTTCGGTCCCGGGCTTCGCGCGGGGAACTCGATCCCGACGTGGAGCGGCGGCGACTGGCCGAACTGGAGGTCATGCTGGATCAGTGCTGGGATCTGCTGCGGCAGCGGCGGGCCCGGATCGACCGCGACGAACCACCGGACGAGGCCCAACCGCGATCGGCGGGGCAGGTCGAGGGTTACCTACAGTAGGGAGCCCGATGCCCGACAACGACAGCGACGCCACCGCGGACGGTGGGGTCGCCGAATACGATGTGATCGTCCTGGGCGGTGGTCCGGCCGGTGAGAACGCGGCCGCCTACGCCGTCGCCGGTAGTGACCGCACCGCGGCGATCGTCGAACCGGAGAAGGTCGGTGGCGAATGCTCGTACTGGGCCTGTATCCCGAGTAAGGCGCTGCTGCGACCGGGCCATGTGCTGGGCGCCGCGCTGGGCCTGCCCGGTATCGAGGCCGAAGGACCCGACACCGCCGAAGTGCTGCGCCGCCGCGACGAATTCGTGCACGCCCACAACGGCGACCACGATGATTCGAGTCAGGTCGAATGGGCGGCCCAACAGGGCATCGAGGTGATCCGCGGCACCGGCCGGCTCGACGGGGAACGCCGGGTACGCGTCGGCGACCGGGTGCTGTGCGCCCGCTCGGCGGTGGTGCTGGCCACCGGGACCCACGCGGCCGTCCCGGACGTCCCCGGCCTGCGCGCGGCGCTGCCCTGGACCTCACGCGACGCCACCAACCTGCACGAGGTCCCGAAGCGGGTGATCGTGATCGGTGGCGGTGTGGTGGCCTGTGAGGCCACGACCTGGCTCTCGGCGCTCGGCGCGGAGGTCACCGTGCTGGTCCGCGGGGACCGGCTGCTCGCCGGTGTGGAACCCTTCGCCGGCGAGTACGTCGCCTCCGCGCTCACCGCGCAGGGCGTGCAGATCCGGTTCGGGACCCGGCCGCTGCGGGTGGCGCGGCCGGCGGCCGTCGACCACGGCGAGGGCCGGATACACGGCGGCGCCGTCACCGTGCACGCACAGGGGCCGGACGGGGAAACCACCTTCGTCGCCGACGAGATCGTGGTGGCGGCGGGGCGGGTGCCCAACACCGAGGGGGTCGGCCTGGAAACGGTGGGCCTGCCCGACGGATACGTCGAGGTCGACGATCAGCTGACCGTTACCGGCGTACCCGGGGAATGGCTGTACGCGGTCGGCGATATCAACCACCGCGCCGCGCTCACCCATATGGGCAAATACCAGGGCCGGGTGTGCGGGGACGTCATCTCCGCGCGCGCCGCGGGCCGGTCGCTGACCGGCCCGCGCTATCGGGCCGCCGCCGACCACCACGCGGTACCGCAGGTGGTGTTCACCGACCCCGAGGTCGCCGCCGTCGGACTCACCGCCGCCGCCGCACGGAAGGCCGGCCACGAGATCCGCACCGTGGAACTGGATATCGCGGTCGCGGGTTCGGCGCTGGCCCGCGACGATTACACCGGACGCGCCGCACTGGTGATCGACACCGCCACCGACACGCTGCTCGGAGCCACCTTCGTGGGGCCCGATGTCGGCGAACAGTTGCACGCCGCGACCATCGCGGTGGCCGGACGCGTCCCCCTGGACGCCCTGTGGCACGCAGTGCCCGCCTTTCCCGCGATCAGCGAATTCTGGCTACGACTGTTGGAGACCGACAGGTCGTCGTTACGATCGGCGGTATGAGCGAGTCGGTCCCGGAAGCGGCAGCGGAGCGTAACCCCACAGTTGCCTCGCTCATACCCGCTGGACGCGTGAGCGCGGACGCGTGAGCGCAACCGAACAGATCACGACCACGGACGGTATCGTCCGCGGTCGCCGCGGTCGGCGCGTGATGTACTGGCGGTCGCTGCCGTATGCCGCACCACCCGTCGGTGACCTGCGGTTCCGCTCGCCCCAGCCGGTGCGGCCGTGGCCCGATGTCCGCGACGCGACCTATTTCCGCGCCGCCGGTATCCAACCGACCTTCGGGGTACGGCTGGGTCCGCGCAAGCTGCAGGAGATGAGCGAGGATTCGCTGACACTGAATGTCGTGGCTCCCGCCACCGCCTCGGTACGCCCGCGGCCGGTGCTGGTGTTCATCCACGGCGGCGGCTACCTGTTCGGTACCTCGGCGCTGCGCCTCTACTCCGGTGTCCAGCTGGCGGCCGACGGTGATGTGATCGTGGTGTCGATCAACTATCGGCTCGGCGCGTTCGGTTACGCCGACTTCAGCGAGTTCTCCACGCCGGACAGCCCCTACGACTCCAATCTCGGTCTGCGTGATCAGATCGCGGCGCTGCGCTGGGTGCGGGCCAATATCGCCGAATTCGGCGGCGACCCGGACAATGTGACGATCTTCGGCGAATCCGCGGGCGCCCACGCGGTATTGAGTCTGCTGGCGACGCCCTCGGCGGAGGGCCTGTTCCGCCGCGGTATCGCCCAGAGCCCGCCCGCGGATTGGGGGTTGACGGTCGCCGAATCGCGGGAGTTCGCCCGCCGCATCCTCGACCGGCTCGGTATCGCACCCGAGGACGCGAATCACGCACTGCGCGCCGCCGACCCGCACGATATCCGCCGCGCGTTCAACCGCGCGTCGAATGCGACGATGGCGGAATTCCCGGGGTTCTTCCCGGCCGCGCCGGTAGCCGACGGCGAGTTGTTGCCGCGCATACCGATCGACGCCTTCACCGAAGGCCACACCCACCGGGTCCCGCTGATCATCGGCACCTGCCGGAACGAGGGCGCCCTGTTCAACCGCTTCACCGATACGCTGCCCACCCGTCCGGAACGCCTCAAGAAGGCACTGTCGTCCGCCGGGCCCGACCTCTACCCCCGGGTGTTCTCCACCTATCCGGGTTTCCCGGCCGAACCGGCCGCGATCCGCGCGGGCGGCGACTACTTCTTCTGGCGGCCCTCCGTGGCGGTGGCGGAGGGGCACAGCCGTCACTCCCCCACCTACGCCTACCGCTACGATTTCGCGCCCCGGCTGCTCCAGCTCTACAAACTGGGCGCCACGCACGCGACCGATCTGCTGCCGACCTTCGGCACCGTCTACGAACCCTGGAGCCGGGCCCTCACCGCCGGCGGCAGTCGGCGCGGTCTACTCACGGTGACCCGCCAGGTCCAGAACAACTGGCTGCATTTCGCCCGCACCGGCGAACCGCTGCCCTCCTGGCCGCGCTACACCGAAGAGGAACGCAGCACGCTCATCATCGACGCGCCGGGCCGGGTGGACCACGACCCGGACAGTGCCCAGCGCGCACTGTGGGCGGGCGTCCGCGCACCGCAGCTGGTTCCGGCCGGGGTCGGCAGGCCGGCTCTACCGGCCGACGCGGGAGTGGCCACCGAGGCCGAGCCCGAAGGCGAGGGGACGTTGCTCGACACGGTCGCCGCCGAACACCCGATCGCCGCGACCGCCGCCGATGCGGCCGCGCGGGTCGCGGACGAAGTCTCCGACAGCGCGGACGATCCGGCACCGGAGGGCGCGCGACCCGATACGAAAGAGACCGAGTGAATCAACTCTCCGCACCGGGGAGAGATTTCCGTACAGGTCGGGGTGCACCTCTGGCCCGGACGACCCGCGACGCAACCGGCGGACAGCGCGGCCTATTTGAGCAGGCGTGACATCCGGCGGTCGGCCAGGATCTTGCCGCCGGTCTGGCAGGTGGGGCAGTACTGGAAAGAACGGTCGGTGAACGCGACCTCGCGGACGGTGTCCCCGCAGACCGGACAGGGCAGGCCGGTGCGGGCGTGCACCCGCATACCCGAACGCTTCTCGCCCTTGAGCCGGGCGGCGGCCTGCCCGACCGACCGCGCCACGGCATCGGACAGCACCGTACGCATCGCCGCGTACAGGTCGGCGACCTTCGCGGCCGACAGCGTCTTCGCCGTGGCGAAGGGCGAGATCTTGGCGGTGTGCAGGATCTCGTCGGAATAGGCGTTACCGATACCGGCGAGCACGGTCTGATCGACCAGCACATTCTTGATCCGCCCCGGCGCGGCGGCCAGCAGCTCGGCGAACTCGGTCTCGGTGACAGCGAGCGCATCGGGGCCCAGTCGGGCGATACCCGGCACCTGTGCCGGGTCGGTCACGATATAGACCGCGAGGCGCTTCTTGGTGCCCGCCTCGGTGAGGTCGAAGGCCGGAGTGGCGCCCTCGGGTGTGAAGAAATGCACGCGCAGCGCGAGCGGACCGCGACCCGGCTTGGGTGGGCTCACGCTCGGATTGTCGGTCCAGCGCAGCCAGCCCGCCCGGGACAGATGGGTGATCAGCCACAGACCCCCGCAGTCCATGCCGAGGAACTTCCCCCACCGCCCGGCCCCGGTCACATCCCGCCCCGACAGCGCCGTCACCGGCGGATCGAAGGTTTTGATCGCGCTCAGCGCCGCCACATCGATCCGCCCCACCACCGCGCCGACCGCGTGCTCCCGCAGGAACTGCGCCAGCGCCTCCACTTCCGGTAGTTCGGGCACGGCCTCAGGCTACCGGGGCTCACCGACATCCGTGCGGTCCAAACGCCGGGTGATTCCGGTCGTGGTCACGGCCAGCAGCGTGCCGATCACCACCAGGTCGAAGGCCATCTGCACCGTGGTCGCTATCCGGGCGGCCTGACCGGCCGCGTGCACATCACCGAAACCGACAGTGCCCAGGGTCGCGACGGTGTAGTAGAGCGCGTCGTTGCGGGTACGCAGCCCGGCGAACTGGCCGGGCTGGCGGAGTTCGAGGAGATAGTAGAACAGTGCGAAGAACACCACGACCAGGGTGATCAGGAAAAGCAACCCGTCGACGCGGCGGCCCGTATCGTCGCTCGCGGCCAGGAACTGGCCGATCCGGCGATAGGCCAGCCAGCACAACCCCGCCACCCCGGCGACGAATGCCACCAATGTGACCACCTTCGTGGGCCAGAAGCCGGGAAGTTCCAGTCCGACCGGGACGAAGTAGTAGAACAGCAGGGCGGACAGCACCGTGCCCGCGTTCCGCCACAGATGCGCGCGGCCGCCGATACGTCGAGAAGCCATGCGGTCATGATCTGCCCTCGTGGCCGAGTCGACAGCCGGGCGCGCCGAGCCGCACACCGATTCCGCGCGTACCACTCCGCCCACCCGACAGCGACGGACGCGGCCGGACCCGTCCCGGCCGGGGAAACCCCGCACGACAGGGGTCGGCGCTGCTAGCTTGCGTCGGTGGATCACTTCTCACGCTCGTGGACAGCGTTGCGCACGGCGGTCGCCGGACTCGCGGACGCGGATTTCGGCCGGCCGTCGGGATGTACCGGCTGGCTCGTCCGGGATCTGGTCTGCCATCTCATCATCGATGCCCAGGATGTGCTGATCACTCTGGTGACCCCCACCGACAAGGAACCCACGCGCGACGCGGTGACGTACTGGGATATCGCCGAGACCCCGCCGACCGGCGACGATCCGCTCGACGCCCTGACCGTGCGGCTGGCCGCGGCCTATGGTGAACCGCGCCTGCTCGAACTCCACCTCGACGATGTCGGCTCGGCCGCCGGGCGCGCCGCGGTACTCGCCGACCCCGACCAGCGGGTGAGCACCCGCGACGAGGTGCTCACCGCCGGCGACTACCTGTCCGCCTACGTCCTGGAGTGGACGCTGCACCACCTGGATCTGGTCGCCCATCTCCCGCACGCCGAGCAGCCGCCCGAAGAATGCCTCGCCCGGTCGCGCGAGCTGCTGGAAGGCATCGCCGGAGCCGCCTTCCCCGCGACGTTCTCCGACCGGGACGCTTTGTTGCTCGGCACCGGACGCCGCGCCGCGACTGCGGACGAACAGGTCGCGCTGGACGAGTCGGCCGCGAAGTTTCCGCTCGTCCTCGGTTGAGGGAAGCCATAGCGACGCCCCGAGCACTCCTGCGTCCGCTCGCCCCGACCGCGCTGCCGGCGCCCGCGACCCCACCATCGGCGGGGTACCACCGAGCCGCGACGCGGTCGGCCGGCCCGTACGGGAGGCCACCGACCGCGGCGCGGCATACCGGATTCAGCCCTCTACACCGTCCGCGCCCCGGAGCCGCGCCAGCAATCGCGGCGCGATCACCGAGAACGATTCCACCGTCGTCATTTCGTCGTGGGTCGCCGGTACCGCGTATTCGACGATTTCCCCGTCCACGTACGGCAACCAGTCCTCCGCCCGCGGGCCGGCCTGCCGCGCGCCCGGGGTGGGTACCTCGGCACGGAAGAAGTCGATGACACCCCGGTAGGTGCGGGGCCGGTGTTCGGAGATCAGTTCCGCGGACCGCGCCGCGGTCCGGTACACCCCGCGCAGCCGTTCCACCGGCAGGGTCAGCAACTCCGGCGGGATCAGTCGGTGCAGCCGTTCCAGTTCGGCGTCGTCGAGTTCGCCGATACCCCGGTCCGTTCCCGACTCCTCGGTCACGATGCCCTGTTCCACCAGTGCCGCGCGGAGCAGGGTTTCGAAGATACCCGGGTCGACGGCGGGATGACTGTCGAGCAGGGCCAGCATCTCGACCTGCTCCCCCGCCGCCTGCAATTCGGTGGCGACGGCGTGGGCCAGCACGCCGCCCAGGGACCAGCCGAGCAGCCGGTACGGGCCCTCGGGCTGGATCCGCCGGATCTCCGACAGATACCGTGCCGCGATCTCGGCCAGCGAGTCCGGGGCGTAATCGGGTTCGGTGTAGGCGGGCGACTGGAGACCGTAGATCGGCTGATCGTCCGGGACCAGCCCGGTCAGCGCGGCGAAACTCCACGCCAGCCCGTCACGGGCATGGACAGCGAAGATCGGGGTCGCCGTGCCGGTCTCCCGGAGGGGCAGGACGACCCGCAATGCCGCCTCGGACAGTTCACTCGCGGCACCCGGTTCGGCGATCCGGGCGGCGAGCCCGGCGACCGTCGCCTCGGTGAACATCCACTGCACACTGATCTCGGCACCGGTGACCGCACCCAACCGGGCCGCCACCGCGGTCGCCAGCAGCGAGTTACCACCGAGGGCGAAGAACGAATCGTCCACACCGACCCGGTCCACGCCCAGGACTTCGGCGAAGACATCGGCGACGGTCTGTTCCAGCGGTGTGCGCGGGGCGCGGTAGCCTGCCTCGGCCGCGAAAACCGGCTCGGGCAGCGCGTGGCGATCCAGCTTCCCGGCGGGGGTCAGCGGGATCTCGTCGATCACCATGATCGATGACGGCACCATATGGCGCGGCAGTCGCGCCTCGACATGCGCCCGCACGCTCGCCGTGTCGACCGGGCCACCCGGTGCGGCCACCACATACGACACCAGCGACACGCCGCCGGCCGGATCGCGGTGCCCGACCGTGACCGCGAAGTCGACAGCGTCGGACGAGGTCAGCGCGGAGTCGATCTCGCCGAGCTCGATACGGAAACCGCGGACCTTGACCTGGAAGTCGTTGCGGCCCACATACTCCACCGCCGGATCCCCGGCGCCGTCGCGGCGCCAGCGCACGATGTCACCCGTGCGGTACAGCCGCGACCCCGGCGCACCGAACGGATCGGCGACGAATCGCTGCGCCGTCAGACCCGCTCGCGCGTGATAGCCACGGGCCAGCTGGATACCACCGACGTACAGTTCACCGGCCACGCCCTCGGGGACCGGGTTCAGCCGATCGTCCAATACCAGCGCGCGCATCCCTCGCACCGGACCGCCGATCGTCACCGGATCGCCCGCCAGCAGCGCACCACTGATATTCGTCGCGACAGTGGCCTCGGTCGGGCCGTAGGCGTTGTGCAGCCGGCGCTCGACCCCACCGTCGCGGACGGTGGACCACTTCGCCACCAGATCCGCCGAGATGGCCTCGCCACCGGCGATGATGACCCGCATACCCGCCAGATCGGCCGGATCCAGCGAGGCCAGCACCGACGGCGTGATCAACCCGACCGTCACCCGCTCCCGGGCGATCAGCTCACCGAGCTCGGCGCCGCCGTAGGTCCCCGGCGGTACCACCACCAGGGCGCCCGCGGAACCCACCGCCAGCAGCAGCTCCAGGATCGAGGCGTCGAAACTCGGCGACGCGAACGCCAGCGCCCGCGAATGCCGGTTCAGTCCGTACCTTTCGACCTGTTCGGCACTGAAGTTCGCCAGGCCGGCGTGCGTGACGACCACGCCCTTGGGCAGCCCCGTGGAGCCCGAGGTGTAGATGACGTAGGCGGTATTCGCCGGGCTAAGTGCGCGGATCCGGTCGGCGTCGGTGACAGCGGCACCGGAATGACGCCGCGAGTCCAGCTCGTCGAGCACCAGCCATTCCACCGAATCCGGCAGATCCGCCCGCACCGACGACACCGTCACGCCGAGCCGCGTCCGCGAATCGGTCAGCATATGCGCGATCCGGTCCGCCGGATACGTCGGGTCGACCGGAACGAAGGCCGCCCCCGACTTGGTCACCGCCCACTCGGTCAGCACCGAATCCGCCGACCGTGGCACCGCCACGGCCACCAGATCCTCGGTGCCGACGCCGTGCTCGATCAATACTCGCGCCAACCGGTTCGAGCGCTCGTCCATCTCGCCGTAGGACAGCCGCTGATCCCGGAACACCACCGCCGGCGCCGACCGGTCCTGGGCCACCGCATCCGCCAGCAACTCCGGCAAGGTTCGCGCCGGCACCGACGGACCACCGTGGATATGGGTGAGCAGCCGGTGTTCGGACTCGTCGATGATCGGGAGATCGCCGACGCGCGCTTCCGGATTCCGGGTGACAGCGGTCAGCAGGCGCAGGAACCGGCGCGCGAAGAGTTCGACGGTGTCCGCGTCGAACAGCGCGCGGGCGTAGGAGAACTGTGCCGCCATCCCGGCGCCGGTTTCGACGACATCGAGTGAGAGATCGAATTTGGCGATCTCGACATCGAAATCGACGGCGCCGATCCGCAGTCCGGGCAGCTCGACCTCGGTGACCGGTAGGTTCTCGAACGAGAGAGCCACCTGGAAGAGCGGGTGCCGGGCGGTGGAACGCTGCACACCCACCACTTCCACCAACCGCTCGAACGGCACGTCCGCGTTCGCGAACGCCTGCAGGTCGGTTTCCCGGGTCGCCGCGAGCAATTCACCGAAGCTCAGCTCACTTCGAATCTGCGACCGCAGTACCAGCATGTTGACGAACATTCCCACGACGTCGTCGAGTTCGGCCTCACCACGGCCGGCGACGGGTGTGCCCACCGCCACGTCGTCGGTGCCGGACATCCGCGCCAGGAACAGCGCCAGCACCGCGTGCACCACCATGAAGACGGTCGCGTTGTGTTCGGCGGCCAACCGTGTCAGAGCCGCGTGCACCTCGGCATCGATCGGGAACGCCACCGTGCCGCCGGCGAAGGACTGCACACTGGGCCGCGGCCGATCGGCCGGCAGGTTCAGCTCGTCCGGCAGGCCGGCCAGCGCCGTGCGCCAGTACTCGATCTGCGCACTGAACAGGCTGTCCGGATCGTGCTCCGAGCCGAGGATCTCCCGCTGCCACAGGCTGTAGTCGGCATACTGCACCGGCAGCGGCGCCCACCCGGGGGTGGAGTCCGCGGCGCGCGCCAGGTAGGCGGTGATCAGATCCCTGGTCAACGGCGCTATCGACCAGCCGTCGGCGCTGATGTGATGCACCACGGCCACCAGCACGTATTCGTCCTCGGCCGGCTGGAACAGCGCCACCCGCAGCGGCACCTCGGTCGTCACATCGAAGCCGGTGGCGACCACGCCGGCGACCCGGTCGAGCAATTCGTCCGCCCGCACGGGAACAGGAGTGAGGTCCGGCGCGACCCGGTCGGCCGCCAGGACCAGCTGGTACGGCTGCCCGTCCCGCGCCGGGTACACGGTGCGCAGGGTCTCGTGCCGCTGCATCACATCGGCCACGGCGTGCCGCAGCGCGGCCACATCGAGCCCACCGGAGAGGCGGATCGCGGCGGGGATGTTGTAGGCCGCCGATCCGGGATCGAACCGGTTGAGGAACCACATGCGTTGCTGGGCCGGCGACAACGGCACGTATTCCGGTCGCGGACCTGCCAGCAGGGCCTTGCGTCCACCGGCACCGGCGTGCTGTTCGGCCCGTACCGCCAGCGCGGCCACCGTCGGCGCCTCGAACAGCACCCGCACCGGCACCTGGGTATCCAACGCCTTGCCCAACCGGGCGGCCACCTGTGTCGCGATCAGCGAATTACCGCCGAGTGAGAAGAAGTCGTCATCGGCCCCGACGCGCTCGATACCGAGGACCTCGGCGAAGATCCCGGCCACGATCTCCTCGACCGGGGTCGAGGGGGCCCGGAACGCACGCGCCTCGAACACCGGTTCCGGCAGTGCGCTACGGTCCAGCTTCCCGTTCACCGTCAACGGCAGAGCCGCGAGTTCGACGAATACCGCCGGCACCATGTACGACGGCAAGCGCCGCCTCAACTCCGCCTCGAGCTCGCCCGTATCCAGCCCGGGAGCCTCGCCCGTACCCGCGGCACCGCCGGCGGGCACCACGTACCCGACCAAACGATCCCCGGTCCGCGGATCCGACTTCGCCACCACCGCGACCTGCGCGATCTCCGGCAAGGCCAGCAACGCCGCCTCGATCTCCCCCAACTCGATCCGGAACCCACGCACCTTGACCTGGAAATCGGACCGGCCCCGATACTCCAGCTCGCCATCGGTGTTCCACACCACCACATCACCGGTGCGATACATCCGCTGCCCCGCCACGAACGGATCCGCCACGAACCGATCCGCGGACAGATCCGAGCGACCGAAATACCCGACCGCCAACTGCGCACCCGCCAGATACAACTCACCCGCCACACCATCGGGCACCGGACGCAACCGCGAATCCAACACATACACACGGCTGTTCCACTGCGGCACACCGATCGGCACCGACGCCACATCGGCATCGGTGACGGTATGCGTGGTGACCGACACCGCGGCTTCCGTCGGACCGTACAGGTTGAACAACCCGACACCCGGACAGGCAGCCAGCATCCGCTGCGCCGTCGCCGCCGGCAACGCCTCACCGATCGCCAGCACCCGCCGCAACGACTCCGGCAAACCATCCCCGGTGCTCAAAAGCGCATCCAGCATCGACGGCACCACCGTCAACGTCGTCACGCCCTCGCCACGCATCGAGCTGTTCAGGTAGGCCGGGTCCTGATGACCGTCCGGCGACGCGATGACCATCCGGCCACCGCTCACCGCGGCGGTCCAGAACTCCCACACCGACAGGTCGAATGTCGCGGCCGTCTTCAGCAGGATCGCGTCTGAGGCATCCAGCCCGAACTCGGCCGTGATGTACCGCAACTGGTTCACGATCGCCGCATGCGGCACCGCCACACCCTTCGGACGACCCGTCGAACCCGACGTGAAGATCACATACGCCGTATTCGACGCCCGCAACGGCATCACCCGCTCGGCATCCGACACCGGGCTCGTATCGAAATCATCGAGATCCAGCCGGTCCAAGAGCACCGGCGGAACCGCACCGGTACCACCGAACCCGGTCTCGGTGGTGGTCAGTACACATACCGGTGCCGCGGTGTCGAGGATGTAGCCAGTGCGCTCGGCCGGCTGATCCGGGTCCACCGGCACATATACACCACCGGCCGTGGTCACCGCGTACATCGCGACCACCAGGTCCACCGACCGCCGCAACGCCAGCGCCACCCGGTCCTCCGGGCCCACACCCGCGCCGATCAGGTATCGCGCCAACCGGTGGACCCGCGCACCCAATTCGGCATACGTCAGATGCCCGCCGTCGGCGGCCACCACGGCGGTCTCGTACGGTCCGGCCGCGATCGTGGTATCCAGCAGCGATGCCAGTGTCGCCGCCGAGTCGAGTTGCCGCGCGGTCGAATTCCGGCCCTCGACCACCGTCGTGCGCTCCGCGGGAGCCAGGATCTCGATATCGCCCACCGGCACGGAGGCGTCGGTCACGATCCCGGCCAGCACGCGGAGCAACCGGTCCACGAATCCCTGCGCCGTGGCGTGGTCGAACAGCGCGCTGGCATAGGTCAGGTAACCCGCCATCCCCTGAGCGGCACCCGTGTCGTCGTAGACATCACCCACGATCAGATGCAGATCGAATTGCGACATCTCGGCATCGACATCGACGCCGGCCACCGTCAGGCCGGGCAGTTCCAGACTGGTCTGCGCCAGGTTCTGGAACGAGAATCCCACCTGGAACAGCGGATGCCGCGCGGTGGATCGTGCCGGGTTGAGGACCTCCACCAGACGCTCGAACGGCACATCCGCATGCGCGAAGGCGGCGATATCCACTTCACGCTGGCGCGCCAGCAGGTCGGTGAACGACTCACCACGGTCCAGCCGGGTCCGGAACACCAGCGTGTTCACGAACATACCGATCAGATCGTCGAGGGCCTGCTCGCCACGACCGGCCACCGGGGTGCCGACGGTGATGTCCTCGCTCCCGGACAGCCGCGACAACAGCACCGCGAACGCCGAATGCACCACCATGAACAGCGTCGCGTTGTGCTGCTGCGCCAGCCGCAGCAGACCGGTATGGGTTTCGGCGTCGATCCGCACTTCGACCCGGCCACCGGCATAGGACTGCACCGCCGGACGCGGCCGGTCGCCGGGCAGGTCCAGTTGATCCGGCACCCCGGCCAGCGCCGACCGCCAGTAGGCGATCTGCGCGGCCGCCAGCGACTCCGGATCGTCTTCGTCGCCCAGCAGTTCACGCTGCCAGAGCGCGTAGTCGGCGTACTGCACCGGCAAAGGCGCCCATCCCGGTTCGAATCCGGCGGTACGGGCGGCATAGGCGGTCATCACATCGCGGGCCAATGGGCCTGTCGAAGAGCCGTCCCCGGCAATATGGTGTACCACCATCGCCAAGACGAAATCACCGCTCGCGGCGTACGCCCCCTCGGCGGCGGATCCATCGCCCGACGCACCGGCATCGGTCAATTCGAACAGGGCCACCCGCAGCGGCACTTCGGCGGTGACATCGAACCCGGCCGAGACCAGTTCGGCCACGGCGGCCACCACGTCCGTGGCGGCCACCGAACGCACTTCCAGCCGCGGTGTGGCGTCACCGGCGGGTAGCACCACCTGCATCGGACCGTTCTCGGTTTCCGGATACACCGTCCGCAGTACCTCGTGCCGCGCCACCAGATCGGCCACCGCCGCCCGCAACGCGGCCACATCCAGCGCACCGGACAGGCGAATGGCCAATGGAATGTTGTAGGCCGCCGACTGTTGATCGAAGCGGTTGAGGAACCACATCCGCTGCTGCGCCAACGACAACGGCACCCGCTCCGGCCGCGGACCCGCCACCAGTGCCTTACGTCCCGATCCGGCCTGCTGTTCCACCCGCACCGCCAGCCCCGCCACGGTGGAAGCTTCGAACAGCACCCGTACCGGCACCTGGGTATCCAGCGCCGCACCCAGTCGAGCCGTCACCTGCGTCGCGATCAGCGAGTTACCACCGAGGGCGAAGAAATCGTCGTCCGCACCGACCCGCTCGATACCGAGGACCTCGGCGAAGACCCCCGCCACTATCTCCTCGACCGGAGTCGCCGGTGCCCGGAACTCCCTCGCCTCGAACACGGGAGCCGGCAACGCCTTACGGTCCAGCTTTCCGGAGGTGTTCAGGGGGAATGCCTCGAGCACCACCACCGCCCCGGGAACCATGTAGACCGGCAGCACACCGCGCAGCGCGTCCAGCAGCGCCGCGGAGCCGATCTGCTCGCCGGGGGCGGGCACCACATAGGCGACCAACTGCTCACCCAGCTCGGACGCCGCGACCGTCACGACGGCCTGGCTCACCACCGGCTGTGCCAGCAGCGCCGATTCGATCTCACCCAGTTCGATCCGCTGGCCACGGAACTTCACCTGGAAATCGGTACGACCCAGGTATTCCAGGGCCGGCCGGAACTCCGGGCGGCCCTCGACCAGGGTCTCGGCCCGGCGCCACCGCACCAGGTCACCCGTCCGATACATCCGCTGACCGGTATCGAACGGGTTCGCCACGAAACGATCCGCCGACAGATCCGGTCGGGTCACATAGCCGCGAGCCAGCTGATCGCCCGCCAGATACAGCTCACCCGTGACGCCCGGCGCCACCGGCCGCAGCCGCGAATCCAGCACATACACACGGGTGTTCCACTCCGGCACACCGATCGGCACACCGGTCGACTCGGTACCGGTCGCCTGCCAGTAGGTGACCGTCACCGCCGCCTCGGTCGGACCGTAGACATTGTGGACCGCGGCATCGGAGATCGCCTGTACCGCGGCGACCGTCTCCGGCGGCAGCGCTTCGCCGAGCGCGAAGACGTGCCGGAGCGAGGGAATCGAACCCGCCGGGGTGTGCGCGGCGAACATCGCCAGCATCGACGGCACGAAGTCCGTCATCGTCACCCGCTGCTCGGCGATGACCCGCGCCAGGTACTCGGCATCGCGATGACCGTCGGGAGTCGCGACGACCAGGCGCGCGCCCACCGCCAGCGGCAGGAAATAACCCCACAGCGACACGTCGAACGTCGTCGCCGTCTTCTGCAGATACACATCGTCGGCGTCCAGCCGGTACTGCGCCAGCCACCACGCGATCTGGTTGCCGATCGCCGAATGCGACACCGCCACGCCCTTCGGCCGGCCCGTCGAACCCGACGTGAAGATCACATACGCCGTATTCGACGGCCGCACCGGCGCCGACCGATCCGCATCGGTCACCGGCGACGAGTCGAAACGATCGGTATCGAGGCCGTCCAGGGCCAGCACCGGTACGCCCGCGAGCGCGTTCGCGCCGGCGGCGCCACCGGGCGCGGTGCTTCCCGCGCCGATTCCGGCGGCCCGCGCATAGGCGGTGGTGGTCAGCAGGCACACCGGTGCGGCGGTATCGAGGATGTAGCCGATACGTTCGGCGGGATGCGCGGGGTCCAGCGGCACATACGCACCGCCCGCCGCCACTACCGCGTACATACCGACCACCAGGTCGATCGACCGGGAGATCAGCACCCCCACCAGCGACTCCGGACCCACCCCCTGCGCGATCAGCAACCGCGCCAGCCGATTCACCCGGCCCGCGAACTCGGCATAGGTCAGGGCGGTGCCCTCGAAGGACAACGCCACTCGATCCGGATACGCGGCCACGGCCCGCTCGAACCCGTCCAGCAGCAACCGCGCCGGTACCGCGTGCTCGGTCGCGTTCCACTCCGCCAGCACCCGCGCGCGTTCGGCGGGAGCCAGGATCTCGAAGTCACCGACCGGTGTGGCGGGATCGGCCACGATCTCACCGAGCAACCGGGTGAAGCGGTCGGCGAAGGCTTCCACCGTTTCCTGGTCGAACAACGCCGTGGTGTAGGTCAGATAACCCACCACACCCTGCGGGGCACCCGAAGCGTCGTAGGCGTCGGCGAGGACGAGATTCAGGTCGAACTGGGAGTTCTCGGTATCGATCTCCACCCCGGACACCGTCAGGCCCGGTAGTTCCAGACTCGATGCCGCCAGATTCTGGAAGGTGAACCCGACCTGGAACAGCGGATGCCGCGCCTGCGAACGCGCCGGGTTCAGCACCTCCACCAAACGCTCGAACGGCACATCCGCGTGCGCGAACGCCGCGATATCGACCTCACGCTGCCGCGCCAGCAGATCCGTGAACGATTCACCCCGATCCAGCCGCGTCCGGAACACCAGCGTGTTCACGAACATACCGATCAGATCATCGAGCGCCTGCTCACCACGACCCGCCACCGGCGTACCCACCGTGATGTCATCGCTGCCGGACAACCGCGACAGCAGCACCGCGAACGCCGTATGCGCCACCATGAACAGGGTGGCGCCCTGCTGCTGCGCCAGTCGCTGCAGACCGGCGTGGGTCGCGGCGTCGATATGCAACTCCACCCGGCGGCCGGCGAACGACTGCACCGCCGGCCGCGGCCGGTCCATCGGCAGGTCCAGCTGATCCGGCACCCCGGCCAGCGTCGACTGCCAGAAGGCGAGTTGTCTCGCCGCGGGCGACTCCGCGTCGGATTCGTCGCCGAGCAGCTCGCGCTGCCAGATGCTGTAGTCGGCGTACTGCACCGGCAATGCCGGCCAGCCCGGGGCTTCCCCGGCCGCGCGGGCCGCGTAGGCGGTCATCAGATCGCGCGTCAACGGCCCCGCCGAGGACCCGTCACCGGCGATGTGGTGCACCACCATCACCATCACGAACTCGTCGGCGGCGTCGTCCACGCGGAACAGGGCCACTCGTAGCGGCACCTCGGCGGTCACATCGAATCCCGCCGATGCCAGTTCCGCCACCGCCGCCGCGACCTCGCCGGCGGCCACCGACCGCACCTCGAGTTGCGGAACGGCCTGCCCGGCCGACAACACCACCTGCACCGGGCCGGACTCGGTCTCCGGGTAGACCGTACGCAGCACCTCGTGCCGCGCGACGACATCGGCGACGGCCCGCCGCAACGCGTCCACGTCGAGGTCACCCGACAGGCGGATCGCCAACGGCAGGTTGTAGGCGGCCGTGGCACCGTCGAAGCGGTTCAGGAACCACATCCGCTGCTGCGCCGGCGACAACGGTGCCGCCGGCACCGTCTCGCCCGACAGCAGGGTCCGGCTCGGACGCGGCTGTGCCACCAGCGCCGCCCGGCCGCCGGAGCCGGCCTGCTCCTGGATCCGCGCGGCCAAGGCGGTGACGGTGGAGGTCTCGAACAGCGACCGGACCGCGACCGTGGTGTCCAATGCCGCACTCAGCCGCGCCGCGACCTGGGTCGCGATCAGCGAGTTACCACCCAGGGCGAAGAAGTCGTCGTCGGCGCCGACCCGCCGCACCTCGAGGACATCGGCGAAGACGCCGGCCACGATCTCCTCGATCGGAGTCGAGGGCGCCCGGAACTCCTTGGTCTCGAACACCGGCGCCGGCAACGCTTTGCGATCGAGCTTCCCGGAGGTGTTCAGCGGGAACGCGTCCAACACGACCACGGCCGCCGGAACCATGTAGGTGGGCAGCACCTCCCGGACTGCCTCGAGCAGCTCGGTGGAGTTCGGCTGCTCGCTCGGAGCGGGTACGACGTAGGCGACGAGTTGCTCGCCGAGCTGGGAAGCGGCGACGGTGACCACGGCCTGGCTCACCTGGGGCAGGCCCAGGAACCCGGACTCGATCTCACCGAGCTCGATGCGCTGGCCGCGGAACTTCACCTGGAAATCGGTGCGCCCCAGATATTCCAGTACCGGTTGGCCGTCGACTCGCCGCCACCGCACCAGGTCACCCGTGCGATACATCCGCCGACCCGCATCGAACGGACTCGCCACAAAACGATCCGCCGACAGATCCGGACGCGTCACATAACCACGAGCCAGCTGATCACCCGCCAGATAGAGCTCACCCGTGACACCCTCGGGAACCGGCCGCAACCTGCTGTCCAGCACATACACGCGGCTGTTCCACTGCGGCACACCGATCGGCACACTGCCCGACTCCGCACCCGTGGCCTGCCAATACGTGATCGACACCGCCGCCTCGGTCGGACCATAGAGATTGTGCACAGCCGCATCGGAGACCGCGTGCATCGCCGTCACCGTCGCCGGGGGCAGGGCCTCACCGATGGCGAATACGTGCCGCAGGCTCGGGATCGACCCCGCCTCGGTATGCGCGGCGAACACGGTCAACATGGACGGCACGAAATCCGTCACGGTGACCTGCTGTTCGGCGATCACCCGCGCGAGATAGGCCGGGTCACGATGGCCATCCGGCGTCGCCACCACCAATCGGGCGCCGACGGCCAGCGGCAGGAAGTAACCCCACAACGACACGTCGAACGTGGTCGCGGTCTTCTGCAGATACACATCCGAGATACCCATCGGGTACTGCGACAGCATCCAGGCCACCTGGTTCGCGATCGCCGAATGCGGCACCGCGACACCCTTCGGACGGCCGGTCGACCCCGAGGTGAAGATGACGTACGCGGTATTGCCGGGCCGCACCGGGGCGAGCCGATCCGCGTCGGTCACCGGTGCGGGGTCGAAACCGCCGGTATCGAGGGTATCCAGGGACAGCAACGGTATCCCGGCGATCTCACCCGTATCGGCTGTGACGGCGTCGCCGCGGACGGTGCGCGCGTCGGTGGTCGTGGACAGCAGACAGACCGGCCGCGCGGTATCCAGGATGTAGCCGATCCGCTCCGCCGGATGGGCCGGATCCAACGGCACATACGCACCACCCGCGGCCACCACCGCGTACATCCCGACCACCAGGTCCAGCGACCGGGACATCAGCAAACCGACCAGCGACTCCGGACCCACACCCTGCGCGATCAGCAACCGCGCCAGCCGGTTCACCCGACCGGCGAACTCGCCATAGGACAGACTCGTCCCCTCGAACGATACGGCGGCCCGGTCCGGGTGAGCCGTCGCCGCCCGGCCGAAGCCCTCCAGCAGCAGCTGAGGGGTGAAGGGGTAGGCGGTGGCGTTCCACTGCTCCAGCACCCGGGTCCGCTCCACCGGCGCCAGGATCTCCAGGTCACCGACCGGCACGGAAGGATCCGCCACCACCGCGGCCAGCAAGCGCACGAAGCGGTCCGCGAATCCCCGCACGGTGGTGTGGTCGAACAGCGCGGTGGCGTAGGTCAGGTAACCCGCCACGCCCGCGGGCGCACCCGATTCGTCATAGGAATCACCGAGGTCCAGGTTCAGGTCGAACTGTGAGATCGCGGTATCGAACTCCAGCCCAGAAACCGTCAGGCCCGGCAGTTCCAGACTGGACGGCGCCAGGTTCTGGAACGCGAAACCGACCTGGAACAACGGATGCCGGGCCTGTGACCGGGCGGGATCGAGTACCTCCACCAGCCGCTCGAACGGCACCTCCCCGTGCGCGAACGCCGCGATATCGACCTCACGCTGCCGCGCCAGCAGATCCGCGAACGATTCACCACGATCCAGCCGCGTCCGGAACACCAACGTGTTCACGAACATACCGATCAGATCATCGAGCGCCTGCTCACCGCGACCCGCCACCGGCGTACCCACGGTGATGTCATCGGTACCCGACAGGCGCGCCAGCAGCACCGCCAGTGCCGCGTGCACGACCATGAAAAGCGTCGCGTTCTGCTGCTGGGCGATCCGCTGCAGACCGGCATGGATCTCGGCATCGACAACGACCTCGACCCGGCCGCCCGCGAAGGACTGCACCGCCGGGCGCGGCCGGTCCATCGGCAGATCCAGCTGATCCGGCACGCCGGCCAGCGCCGACTGCCAATAGGCGAGCTGCGCCGCGGCGATCGACTCCGGATCGGATTCGTCGCCCAGCAACTCGCGCTGCCACAGCGCGTAATCGGCGTACTGCACCGGCAACGGTGTCCACCCCGGCGCTTCCCCGGCCGTACGCGCCACATAGGCGGTCATCAGATCCCGCGTCAGCGGACCCACCGACAAGCCGTCACCGGCGATATGGTGCACCACCATCGCCAGCACGAATTCGTTCACCGAGTCGCCGGTATCCGATCCGGTACCGGCGGCCGCTGCGTCGTCCACCCGGAACAGGGCTACCCGCATCGGGACCTCGGCCGTCACATCGAAACCGGCCGACGCCAGCTCCGCCACCGCCGACACTTCGTCCCCGGCCGCCACCGAACCCACCCGCAACCGCGGGGCGGCCTCACCGATCGGCAGAACCACCTGTACCGGGCCCGACTCGGTCTCCGGATACACCGTCCGAAGCACCTCGTGCCGCGCCACCAGATCCGCGACGGCGGCGCGCAGGGCGTCCACATCGAGCGCACCCGACAATCGGATGGCCATCGGAATGTTGTAGGCGACCGATCCCGGATCGAACCGGTTCAGGAACCACATCCGCTGCTGTGACAACGACAGCGGCACCCGCTCCGGCCGCTCCCGGGCCACCAGCGGCCGATGGCCCCCGGATCCGCTCAGCTCGGCCAGCCGTTCGGCGAACTCGGCCACCGTCGGGGCCTCGAACAACACCCGGGCCGGGATCCGGGCGTCCACAGTGGCGCCCAACCGGCCCGTGACCTGGGCGGCGATCAGCGAATTACCGCCGAGTTCGAAGAAATCGTCGTCCGCGCCGACCGGATCGACGGGATTCAGCAGATCGGCGAAAACAGCGGCGACCTGCTTCTCCAACGGACTGTCCGGCGCCCGGTACGCCTTGGTCCGCAGCTGCGGTTCGGGCAGCGCGCGGCGATCGACCTTGCCGCCCGGAGTGAGAGGGATCTCGTCGAGGACGGTGATACTCGCCGGAACCATGTACGCGGGGAACCGGCTCGCGGCCAGTGCGAGCAGCTCGTCGGGGTCGACAGCGGCTCCGTCGGCCGGATGCACATAGCTGGCCAGGACGGTCGCGCCGCTGGAGGGCTCGTAACCTACCGTGACGGAGAAATCCACTGATTCGTGGGCGGCCAGTACGGCGTCGATCTCACCGAGCTCGATCCGGAAGCCACGGATCTTCACCTGGAAGTCGTTGCGGCCCAAGTACTCCAGTGACCCGTCGGCCAGCCAGCGCACCAGGTCGCCGGTGCGGTAGAGGCGGGAGCCGTCTTCGGCGAACGGGTTGGCCACGAAACGTTCCGCGGTCGGCCCGGGCCGGTTGCGGTAGCCGCGCGCCAATTGCGCGCCGCTGATATAGAGCTCGCCCGTCACCCCGGTCGGCAGCGGGGAAAGACGTTCGTCCAGGACGTATTCGGTGATACCGCGGGTCGGCGCGCCGATGCCGACCGGCTCGTCCGGCTTCATCGGGTCACTGATATTGACCGCGACCGTGGTCTCGGTGGGGCCGTAGGCGTTGAAGAACTCCCGCGGACGCCCGTCCGCGGCGGGAACGGCCCAGCGCCGCACCAGGTCCGGCGGACACGCCTCACCGCCGGTGATCACGACCCGCAGATCGTCCAGGCCCGCCGGATCGATCGAGGCCAGCGCGGCCGGCGTGACGAAAGCATGGGTCACTCTTTCGCTGCGCAGCAGCCCGGCCAGCTCCTCGCCGCCGTACACCGTGGGCCGAACCACCACCATGGTCGCCGCGCCGCCCAGCGCCAGCAGCAGTTCCAGCACCGAGGCGTCGAAGGACGGGGAGGCGAAGTGCAGGGTCCGAGCGGTCGTGTCGACGCCATATCGTTCCCGCTGCTCGGCGCAGAACCCGGCCAGTCCCGCCTGCGTGATCACCACGCCCTTCGGCGTCCCGGTCGAACCCGAGGTGTAGATGACGTAGGCCGGATGCTCGGCGCGCAGCGGCCGCAGCCGCTCGTCGAAGGACACCGGTTCGGCCGAGTACTGCGCGAGGCCGCCGACGAGCTCCGCGCTGTCGAGGGACACCCACTCCACCTGGCCCGGCAATCCGGCGGACGATTCCGTGACGGTCAGGCCGAGGACGGCTCCGGAATCGATGACCATATGTGTGACGCGGTCCACCGGATAGGTCGGGTCGACGGGCACATAGCCGGCACCGGTCTTGGCCACGGCCCATACCGCCACCACCGATTCGATCGAGCGGGTGATCCCGATCGCGACCAGATCCTCCGGCCCGATACCGCGGGCGATGAGCAGGCGGGCCAGCCGGTTGGAGCGCTCGTCCAGTTCGGCGTAGGTGAGCCGGCCGAGGTTATCGGTGGCGTCGGCGTAGCTGATCGCGATACCCGAGGGGTTGGTCTCGACCGCCGTCGCCATGAGCTGGGGCAGGGTGGTGCCCCTGGGCCGCCGGGTTCGGGTGGGTCGTGTGCGCGCCGTTCGGGTCATGCCTACATCACTTCCTGGTGGTGGTCACACTGCTCACCGACAACCGAACCCATCAACCTGCCTTGCCTGCCTTGTTCGCTTCCTTCGGCGGTGCACCCGCCGACGGCGGACCGCTACCGGCCTGCTGGGCGTGCCTCGCGCAGGGCGCGGGCCATCGCCGCCGAACTCGCCGTCGTCCATCATTACATGGGCCGCAGGTACCCATCCGTTACCACCGAGGATGCCGTCGCCCGGCGACGCGGCCGGTCGCCCGGCGACGATGACGCAG